>CAZUJD010000175.1:0-6831 GCA_964620025.1 uncultured Ramlibacter sp.
CGACTACCTGCCCAAACCGTTTGACCTGGACGAGCTGGAAGCCCGACTGCGAGCGCTGACGCGCCGCCGCGCGCAGGACGCGGGCGGCCAGGGCACCACGGCCGCAAGCAGCCTGAGCGTGGGCACGCTGCGTTATGACCGCGACAGCGGCGCCGTGTACCACCGCGACCAGGTGCTGGAGCTGACCCCGCGCGAACTGGCCCTGATGCACGCGGTGATGGCCAAGCCGGGCCACGCCGTGTCCAAGGAGAAGCTGTTCGAGCTGGTGTTCCCCGGTGAATCCGACGTGCAGTACGAGGCGATCGAGGTGGTGGTGTACCGCCTGCGCAAGAAGCTGGCCCACACCGGCGTGACGCTGATGACGCTGCGCGGGCTGGGGTATCTGCTGAAGGCGGCGTCGTGACCGGCAAGGCCAGGCCGCTTTCCCTGAGGCGCTACCTGTTGCTGGGCATCCTGCTGCCCATCGGACTGTTTGTATTCATCAATACAGTGAGCCTGTACCGGCAGGCGCTGGATGCGGTGAACGTGGCGTACGACCGCACGCTGCTGGCCTCAGCCAAATCCATTGGCGAACTGCTGGACGTGGAAGGCTATGACGAGGCAGCCCGCCTGCGCGTGGCCGTGCCGTATGCGGCGCTGGAGGCCTTTGAGGCCGACAACCAGAGCCGCATGTTCTACCGGGTGTCCACGCTGGGCGGCGAGATGGTGTCTGGCTTTGCAGAGCTGCCGGTCTGGCGCGGCGCCCTGCCCGAGCGCAATGCCTACGCGGCGCTCGTGCATTTTTATGATGCGCGCTTTCGGGACGACCCGGTGCGCGTCGCCGTGCTGCTGCAGCCCGTGGCCAGCGCCAGCGGCCGCGGCATGGCCGTGGTGCAGGTGGCTGAAACGCTGGAGCTGCGCGAAACCCTGGCCCGGCGCATCCTGTTTGACACGCTGTGGCGCCAGGCCGTGCTGGTGGCCGTGATCGCGCTGGTGGCCGTGGTGGTGGTGCAGCGCGCCACCCGGCCGGTGCGCCGCATCAGTGCCGAGCTGCAGGCGCGCCCCGAGGGTGACCTGAGCCGCATTGAGGCTCCCGACGCACCGCGCGAACTGTTGCCGCTGGTGGACGCGACCAACCACGTCATGGAACGCCTGCAACACCTGCTGGACCACCAGAAGCGTTTTGTGCGCGACACATCACACCAGCTGCGCACACCGCTGGCTGTGCTGAAAACCCAGGTGCAGTCGGCCCTGCGCGGTGACGTGGAGCCGCGTCAGGCGCTGGCGGAAATCAAAGCGACGGTGGACCGCGCCACCCAACTGGCCAACCAGATGCTGGCCCTGGCCAAGGTCGAACAGCTGCGCCAGCAGGCCGATGACAGCGTGATCGACCTGGCCGAGGTGGTACGCGCCGTGGCGCTGGACCTGTCACCGCTGCTGGCCGACAAGGACATCGACTTCGACATCGCCACCGTGCCGGCCGCGGTGCATGCGCACGACTGGATGCTGCGCGAGCTGTCGCGCAACCTGCTGCACAACGCCATCAAGCACACGCCGCCCGGCTGCAGCCTGTCGGTGCGGGTGGTGGCCGACGCCCACCATGCGGCGCTGACCGTCGCCGACAGCGGCCCCGGCATCAACGCCGAATTGCGCACGCGGCTGTTCCAGCCGTTTTCTGCCGGTGACGTGCGCAGCGGCTCAGGCCTGGGCCTGGCCATCTGCCACGAGATCACAGCGGCCCTGGGTGGCAGCATTGCCCTGGACAACCGCGAAGCCCACGGCCGCGTCAGCGGCCTGGACGCCACGGTACGTTTGCCGTTGGCGCCCAGGCGCACACCCGATCCGGCGCACAATCCCGTTTGATGGACAAACTGAGGATCGACAAATGGCTGTGGGCCGCGCGCTTTTACAAAACGCGCTCGCTGGCCACGGAAGAAATCAACAAGGGCCGGGTGCAGGTCAACGGTCAGGACGTCAAGCCCGCGCGTGAAGTCAAACCCGGCGACACCGTGGCGCTGCGCCAGGGGCCGGTGATGCGCACAGTGGCCGTGCGCGCACTGAGCGGCACGCGCGGCCCGGCACCGGTGGCGCAGCAGCTGTACGAAGAAACGCCGCAAAGCATCCAGGCACGCGAGCAGGCCGCCGAGCAGCGTCGCTATGCCCCCGAGCCCGCCTTGAGCATCGAGCACGGGCGCCCCACCAAGCGCGAGCGGCGCGAACTGGACGGAGTCCGCGACGACAGCAACGGGCAATGGGACGACCGCTGGAGCGCGACCATCGCACCCGCGCCGCCACGCAGTCGCCGCTGACAGGCCATCGGCCCTGCCCTGCGCCGGGCACGCCTCGTGCATGGGGGCTTTCACTATGCAAGGCCGCGCACCGCTGTGGTGTACTGCGGGACTGCAAGCATTCTTTGAACATTTTTTTGGAGTACCCATGAAACTGAAGCATCTGGCAACCGCCCTGGTAACAGCTGTTGCCCTGACCGGCGCCGCACAAGCCCAACAGTTCTTCCGCATTGGCACGGGCGGCACCGCCGGCACTTATTACCCCGTGGGCGGCATGATCGCCAACGCGGTGTCCCAGCCCGGCAAGATCGTGGCCACCGCACAGGCGAGCAATGGCTCGCTGGCCAATGTGAACGCCGTGGCCAGTGGCGCCATGGAAGCCGGCTTCTCGCAGTCTGACGTGGCGACCTGGGCCTTCACCGGCACCGGTGCATTTGAAGGCAAGCCCAAGGTCACCGACCTGCGCATGATCGCCAACCTGTACCCCGAAAGCATCCACCTGGTGGTCAAGAAAGGCTCGGGCATCAAGACCGTGGCGGACCTCAAGGGCAAGCGCGTGGCGCTGGACGAGCCGGGCTCCGGCACACTGATCAACGCCCGCATGGTGCTGGCCGCCTATGGCGTGAAAGAAGCCGACATCAAGCCTGAATACATCAAGCCCAACCAGGCTGGCGACAAACTCAAGGACGGCGCGCTGGACGCATTCTTTTTCGTGGGCGGAGCACCGGCAGGCGCCATTGCCGAGCTGGCCTCGGGCGGTACGGGCATCGAGCTGGTGCCGCTGACGGGCGCATCGGCCGACGGCCTGCGCATGGCCAACCCCTACTTTGCCGTGGACACCATTGCCGCCAACACCTACAAGGACGTGCCCGCCGTGCAGACCCTGGCCGTGGGCGCACAGCTGGTGACCAATGCCAAGGTTGACACCGAAACCGTCTACCAGATCACCAAGGCCATGTACGGTGACGCCGCGCAAAAGGCACTGCAGGCCGGCCACGCCAAGGGCAAATTCATCACCAGGGAAAACGCCGTCAAGGGCGTGGGCATTCCCTACCACCCCGGCGCTGAAAAGTTCTACAAAGAAGCCGGCCTGCTGAAGTAACCCCCCGAAGCGCCAACGGCGCTTACCCCCAAGGGGGCGCCCCCAGTGACCCGGCAAAGCCGGTTCCACGGGGGCCCTCGAATAAAAACGCACCCCCTTCATGACCGCTGCGACGCTAGACGACAAGAAGCTCCAGGAGCTGGAAGAAAAATTCGACCCCGAGATGCGGTTTCGCCCCTCGGTGCCGCCGGCCACCCAGATCATCAAGTGGCTGCTGATCGCGCTGTCGTGCTTTCACTTTTACACCGCAGGCTTCGGCCTGCTGCGCGAGACCACGCACCGCGGCGTGCACCTGGCCTTTGTACTGGGCCTGATCTTTCTGGTGTTTGCTGCCAGCAAAAAGGCCCACGATCACCCGGCCAAACCCGGCCTGCTGGCGCCGGGCGGGGTGCCGCTGGTGGACTGGCTGCTGGGCCTGGCCTGCGCGGCCAGCGTGCTGTACATCCCCTGGGTGTTTGCCGACCTGGCCTTTCGCGTAGGCAACCCCGACCTGTCGGACGTGGTGTTCGGCTCCATCCTGTTCGTGACGCTGCTGGAGGCCACCCGCCGGTCCATGGGCTGGCCGTTGCCGCTGATCGCCATCGGCTTCACGCTGTATGCACTGTTTGGCTCCCACTTTCCGGGCTTGCTCAAACACGCAGGTGCCAGCTGGAGCCAGATGATCAACCACCAGTACCTCACCAGCCAGGGCATCTATGGCGTGGCGGTGGGCGTGGTGGCCACGTATGTTTTCCACTTTGTGCTGTTTGGCGTGATGGCCACACGCATCGGCCTGGGGCAGCTGTTTCTGGACATCGCGTCCAGCGTGGCCGGGCGTTATGCGGGCGGGCCGGCCAAGGTCAGTGTGTTCGGCTCGGCCATGTTCGGCATGCTCAGCGGCTCGTCCGTGGCCAATGCGGTGACGGTGGGCTCGCTCACCATCCCCGCCATGATCCGCGTGGGTTACAAGCGCGAATTCGCCGGCGCCGTCGAGGCGGCCTCTTCCACCGGCGGGCAGATCACGCCACCCGTGCTGGGAGCCGCGGCATTCTTGATGATCGAGTTTTTGAACGTCTCTTACCAGACGATCATCGCGGCGGCCATCGTTCCGGCGTTCATGCATTTCTTTGGCGTGTTCATGCAGGTGCACTTTGAGGCCAAGCGCTACGGCCTGCGCGGCCTGACCGACGATGAAATGCCCAGGCTCAGGGATTCGTTGCGCCAGCGCTGGCCCACGCTGATCCCGCTGGTGCTGCTGATCGGGCTGCTGGTGTCGGGCCGCACGCCCTACCTGGCCGCGTTCACCGGAATCACGTCCTGCATGATCGTGGGCCTGACCACGCAAGTCAGCGGCAACAGCGCCAAAAACTGGATCTTGCTGGTGGTGCTGCATGCCATGCTGGCCGTCATTTCATTTGGGGACCTGGGCAGCAACAGCGAATGGATCAAGCTGGGCATCTTTACCGTCGGCGTGGCCATTGCGCTGGCCGGGTGGAAGCTCGCGGGCATCACCGGGCGCATACCGCATTCGGTGCTGGTCGAGGCCTTTGAGACCGGCGCCAAGTATGCGCTGGCCGTGGGTGCCGCCGCCGCCACCGTGGGCATTGTGATCGGGGTGGTCACGCTCACCGGGGTGGGCTTCAAGATCAGCTACATCATCACCACCTGGGCCACCACCATCGCCGGGGCCCTGTCGGCCGTGGTGCCGGAGTATTTCGCCAGCACCAAGGGGCTGACGCTGTTTGCCGCTCTGGTCATGACCGGCGCCGTGTGCATCCTGATGGGCTGCGGCATACCCACCACGGCCAACTACATCATCATGGTGACCGTAGCCGCGCCCACACTGGTGCAGCTGGGTGTGGAGCCGCTGGTGGCGCACTTCTTCGTGTTCTATTACGGCGTGCTGGCCGACATCACGCCGCCTGTGGCGCTGGCGGCCTACGCGGCCGCCGGCATGGCGGGCAGTGACCCTTTCAAGACCGGCAACACGGCTTTCCGTCTGGGCATGGCCAAGGTGCTGGTGCCGTTTGTGTTCGTGTTTTCGCCTTCGCTGCTGCTGGTGGCCAAGGGCTTCACCTGGTTTGACTTCACTGTCACGTTCCTAGGCTGCGTTTTCGGCATCACCGTATTGGCGGCGGCGCTGAGCAAATTCTTTCTGGTGGAAATGAAGCGCTGGGAACAGATGGTGTGCATCGTGGCCGCCCTGCTGCTGATCGCGCCAGGTGTGACGGTCACGATGGTGGGCGTGGCCATCACCATACCGATGCTGATGCGGCAGCTGGCCGCCTGGCGGCGCGCCAGCGTCTGACCGGCCTGTCGGTGCTGGCTGACACGGCCTGTCAGCCAGCATCCATTTGTGCTGCGCGGGGCCGCAAACCGCCCCACGGGCGTGCGCGGCTGCCCATACTGCGCTCCTGTCTTTGAAAGCAAGGAGCCATCATGAACAAGACCACCAACGTACTGCAACGCGTCAGCATCATCCTGGCCGTGACTGCTGCGTCCTACGGCCTGAATGCCCAGGCACAGACCGTGAACACAGACGTGAAGGCCAACACCAGCGTCAGCACCCAGGCGACCACCACCATCGGCCAGAAGATCGACAAGGGTATTGACGCCACCATGAAGACCGCCCGGAAGACCGTGGAGTTCACCAAGGAAGCCGGCAAGGATGCAGCTGATGCGACGCGCCGCACCGGCACCAAGATTGCCGAGAAAATCCCCGGTACGGACGCCAATGCCAATGCCAAGGTGAAGGCCGAGGCCGCGGCTGAAGCGGCGGTGAAGAAGCCGTAAGAGGTTGAAGACCGCCGAAAAAACAGAACGCCCCTTTCGGGGCGTTCTGTTTTGATGCTTGGCGGAACGGAGTCGTTCACATAAAGCCTTGAAACCCGCATGAATACTAGGTTTCAAAATTTGAATAATCATCCGTACCCCCAAAAATACCCCCAATCAATTTGGAGGCCTTCTTCTAAACAGCCTGCGCGCAGTTAAACGTCCAACAAGCGATAACAATATTTTTGACCATGTCACCAAAGTCCAACGCAAAACGGCTGTCGGCCGCCCGTCGGTCATTTCCGCCAGCGTCCCGCCGATCAGAACGCATCCGCCGGAGTCCGTCTGAAGGACATCGATGAAGTCCACCGGATCGTCGATGCCCGGCTCGCCACTGAGTTCACGACCAAAAACGTTGGCCTGACCGCGCACGCAATGCTCCCAGAGGCGGCGCGCGGACAGGAAACAGTCCGCATTCGGCAAGGCTAGTTCCAGGGAGTCGGCGGCCCCCATCACTCCCTCCACACCTCTGATCCCAGCGGCAACGCATTGAGTTCCGCCCTCGCCTCACGCCAGGTTGGGTAGTGCCGATCCAGCAGCAGGACAAACCCCTGGTTGTGCGTCGGCTCCAGCAGGTGCAGCATTTCATGCACGACGACGTACTCCAGCAGATCCCGCGGCTTCTTTACCAGTTCGGTGTTCAGCCGGATA
>CAZUJD010000176.1:0-6830 GCA_964620025.1 uncultured Ramlibacter sp.
GCTTGTCGATGATGGCCATGTCGCAACCCAGCTGCTTGGCCAGGGCGCGCGCGCGGACCACGCCACCCACGTCCGGCGAAACGACGATCAGGTCGTCGTAATTCTTGCTGCGAACGTCGCCCAGCAGCACCGGCGACGCGTAGATGTTGTCCACCGGGATGTCGAAGAAGCCCTGGATCTGGTCGGCGTGCAGGTCCATGGTGAGCACGCGGGCCACGCCCACGGTCTGCAACAGGTTGGCCACCACCTTGGCCGAGATGGGCACCCGGGCCGATCTCGGACGACGGTCCTGGCGGGCGTAGCCGAAATACGGAATCACGGCGCTGATGCGTTCGGCGGAGGCGCGCTTGAGCGCGTCCACCATGATCAGCAGTTCCATGAGGTTTTCGTTGGTCGGCGCGCAGGTGGACTGCACGACAAACACATCACGGGCGCGGACGTTCTGGTTGATCTCGACGGTGACTTCGCCGTCAGAGAAGCGGCCCACCTGGGCATTGCCCAGTGTGATACCCAGGTGCTGGGCGATTTCGGCAGCCATGCCGGGGTTGGCATTGCCGGTGAAAACCACAAAATCTGGAGATGGAGCAGCCTGCATGAGGGTCCCAGCGAGTTTTAACGTTTGTGCCTGTACGTCGAGCGTCGCGGCACGTGGCCGCGCGCCGAACGTATTTGGCAGGGGAGAAAGGATTCGAACCTTTGCATGCCGGAATCAAAATCCGGTGCCTTAACCAGCTTGGCGACTCCCCTACACAGGTCAACAGCCAGAAGCTGCCAACCGATCAATCGTCGCTGGGTGCCCAACCCACCAGGGGATGAACATCCAAGTTGCCGCAGACCCTGGTTTCCCAGCCTGCCGGAGCAGGCTGCAAGACCATGTCTTGTGGCATTTGCGCAAATACCGCACTGCCTGAACCGGTCATCCGGCCCTGCAAACCTTGTGATGCCAGCCATTTCAGGGACTGGGTCACGGCCGGGCAGAGCCTTTGGGCGACCGGCTGCAGATCGTTATGGCCAAAACCATAAGGGTTTGCAGCAAAGCCTGAAATTATAGCAGTTTCGTGCGCGCGTTCCAGCCCCGGATCATTGAATATGAGCCGGGTTTCCAGCCCTTGCGGCGGCTTTACCACCGCAAAACGGGCTGGCGGCAGGTCCAGCGGGGTGATTTGCTCGCCGATGCCCTCAACCCAGGCATTGCGGCCCCGCAGGAAAAAAGGCACGTCCGCTCCCAGTGTCAGGCCGATCTGCTCCAGGCGCGACAGCGGAAGGTGCAATTCCCACAGGCGGTTCAGCGCCAGCAGGCAGGACGCCGCGTCTGAAGAGCCGCCGCCCATGCCGGCCTGGGCCGGCAGGCGCTTTTCAACGCCGATCCAGGCGCCCAGGCTGGTGCCGGTGGCCGCCTGCAGGGCGCGTGCCGCCCGCAGGATGAGGTCATCCTCGGGCAACGGTGAGGTCAGGTCCTGGCGGGTCAGCTTTGCATCATCGCGCCGCTCGAAATGCAGCGTATCGCACCAGTCCACCAGCATGAAAGCCGACTGGAGCAGGTGGTAGCCATCAACCCGCCGGCCGGTGATGTGCAGGAACAGGTTGAGTTTGGCTGGCGCCGGCACTTCGTACAGTGCGCGCATCAGCGGTCCAGTACCAGCCGCAGGTCGGCTGCCGGTGCGGGCATGGTGCGACGGGCCTGCAGGCGCCCTGCCGGCAAGTCCGCCAGGTCGGCGCTCCAGCCGGCAGCGGTTGTCGGTATGCCGGCCAGCCAGTCAAACAGGGCAGCCACGGGCAGGGCTGTGCCGGTGACATGGGCCGCCAGAGCGTCCAGTGACTCGAAATCGCGGACATCCGACCCGGCGCGCAGTGTGGCCTTGCCGGGCGCCCAAGACAACTGCGCGGCGGTGTTGCCCAGTGGTGTGCGCAGGTCCAGTTCACCGGCTTCGGCGCGGCCTTTGAGCTCAAAGGCCGCGGTGAAAGACTGGGGCGGCGTGCTGTCCAGCCGCAGTGCGAGGCGTCCGCTCCAGGGCCCTTGTGTACCGGCCGGCGCCGGTGCCGTTGCACAGCCGGTATCCAGCCATGCAGCGGCCAGTGCCATGGCCCAGGCCCGACGCGTCAACATCACAGACATCACAGACGCACACCCAGGCGCTTGAGCGTGCCTTGCAGGGTTTCATTTTCGGCGTTCAGCAGCAGGCCTTCTTTCCAGATGGCCTGGGCGCGCTCACGCTGGCCCAGGCTCCACAGGACTTCTCCCAGGTGCGCGGCAATTTCCGCATCAGGACGGGATTTGTAGGCAGCCTCCAGGATGCGCAGGGCTTCTGCCCTGTTGCCCATGCGGAATTCAACCCAGCCCAGGCTGTCGGAGATGAACGGGTCGCCGGGGGCGAATTCAAGTGCCTTCTGGATCAGCAGCTTGGCTTCCGGCAACCGGACATTGCGATCCGCCAGCGAATAGCCCAGGGCGTTGTAGGCATGGTGGTAGTCCGGCTTGGCGGCGATGAGCTGCCGCAGCAGGCGCTCCATTTCGTCCAGCCGTTCCAGCTTTTCAGCCAGCATGGCCTGGTCGTAGACCAGTTCGGTGTCCTTCGGGTCCCGGGCAATGGCGCGGGCGAGCAGGTCGTAGGCAGCCTGGTATTGCTTGTTGTCGCGCAGCAGCTGGACTTCTGCGGTCAGCTTCAGCCGTGCGTCGGCAGGTCCGCGTTCGGGGATGGCCTGCAACAGCTTGCGCGCCTCGTCCAGCCGGCCCTGGCGCGCGAGGATGGAGGCCCGGCGGTTTTGCGCACTGATCAGCGACTGGGCGTTGTCGATGCGGTCCAGCCAGGCTTCGGCCGCGCTGAAATCGCGGCGCCGCTCGGCGATCTGGGCCAGTGACAGATAGGCCTGTGCCAGGCCCCGGCTGCGCTCTTCGCCGGGGGACTGCTCCATGGCCAGGTCCACATAGCGCTTGAGCGACGCCTCGGCTGCAGGCAACTGGTTGTCCTGCACCTGTAGCGTGCCCAGCACCAGCCAGGCTTCGGCGAAGCCGGGCCGGCTGGTGGTGACCACCAGCAACTGCCTGGAGGCTTCGGCATATCGCTGTGCGTCCAGCAGTGCACGGGCGTAGCCCATGCGCAGCTCGGGCGCGGGTTCGCCTTCCATGTAGCGGCGCACGATGGGCTCGGCCTGCGGGTTTTTGGGGTCCATCAGCTCCAGTGCCAGCAGGGCAGGGCCTTCGGCGCGCGCATTGACGGCCTGGCCGCGCCGTGCGGCATCCAGTGCGCCGCTGGTGTCAGATGCCGCCAGCCGCATGCGTCCCACGGTGGTCCAGGCCGCCCCGCCGGTTTCGGGTTGGGTCAGGTAGGCTCCCAGCGCCTGCTCCACGACGCCCGCGGCCAGCTTGCGGTCGGAGGCCCGCGCATAGTGACGTGGTACCAGGCTGATCGCCACATTGCGCTCGGCCACAGGTGCGAGCCCAATCTCGGCTCGCAGCGGTTCAGCACTTTCCGCCACGCGGTTCAGGGCAATCAGGATCTGCATCACGAACCGGTTGGCCTCGCGTGATTCAGGCTGCGCCTGGCGCCAGGCACGGGCGGCCTGAAGCGCCGCCTCGCCCGAGCGTGACTGGAAGGCGATCTCAACTGCGCGCTGGTACAGCTTGGCGTCGTTGGTCTTGCGGGCTGCGTCCAGGATCAGTGCGAAGCCTGCCCCGGGTTCGCTGCTGCGCGCGTTGAGTTCACCCAGCAGCAGCTGGTAGAAAAGCTCACCGTCCAGTGCAGAACTGGCAGGGGTCTCGGCGGCAGTGCCGGTGGAGGTTTGCGCCGTCGCGGGCAGCACGCCGCACGCAAGGACAATGGCCAGGGCCAGGGGGGTGAATCGCGGCATCAGCCCATAATAATCCAAGCCCGATCCCAATGTTTCTCCTCAGTTCCCATGCCTGAATTGCCCGAAGTCGAAGTCACGCGACTGAGCTTTGCCGACCGCATTGCCGGAGCGCGCATTGAATCGGTGCGCATGGGCAAGCCACTGCGCTGGCCGCTGGGCTGCGACCCTGCGCTGCTTGCCGGTCGCACTGTCCAAGGCGTGCGGCGCCGTGGCAAATACCTGTTGATCGACCTGGATGCGGGCCTGATCCTGGTGCATCTGGGCATGTCCGGCAGCCTGATGTTTGTGGACCGCCTGCCGCCGCCGGGCAGCCACGACCACTTTGACATGCTTACCAGCCGCGGGGCCCTGCGCCTGAATGATCCCCGACGCTTTGGCGCAGTGGTCTTTGCCGATGGCGAAGAAGCGCCCCAGGCGGTCAAATTGCTGGGCGGGCTGGGCGTGGAGCCCCTGTCCGCGCAGTTTGATGCCGCGGCTTTTCACGCCGGGCTGAAGCGTCGCAATGCGCCCGTCAAGCAGGTGCTGCTGGCTGGTGATGTGGTGGTAGGTGTGGGCAACATCTATGCCTCCGAGGCGCTGTTCATCGCGGGTATCCGGCCGACCTTGCCGGCATCGCGCATCAGCCGCCCGCGCGCGGCCCGTCTGCACGCAGCGGTGCGCGATGTGCTCGCGCGCGCCGTGCAAAAAGGCGGCAGTACGTTGCGCGATTTTTCCAATGCGTACGGTGAAACGGGCTACTTCCAGCTGGAAGCCATGGTGTATGACCGTGCCGGTGAACCCTGTCGCCAGTGCGCTACGCCCATACGGATGATCCGGCAGGGGCAGCGTGCCACCTATTACTGCGTCCATTGCCAGAAATCCTGAGCGGCGTTCGGGCCTGCGCGGTGTATATTTACAGGCTACCCGGAGACTAAGTGGGCACTTCCTTCAACGAACAGTTTGACCAGCATGGCGCATGGCGGCGTGAATTCGCCCTGCGCCTGAAGCTGCTGTCAGAGTGGATGAAAGACCATGAGCTGCTGGATTCGGCGGTGGAAGAGCGCCTGCGTCGCCTGGAGCAGCAGATGCGTTCTGACAAGGTCATGGTGGCTTTTGTTGCCGAGTTCTCGCGCGGCAAATCCGAACTGATCAACGCCATCTTCTTCGCCGGCTACAAGCGTCGCATCATGCCGGCCAGTGCCGGACGCACCACCATGTGCCCGACCGAGCTGGGCTATGACGCCGAGGTTCCGCCCTGCCTGCGCCTGCTGCCGATCGAGACGCGGCTGCAGCCCCAGGCCCTGATGGAGTGGCGCGCGGTGCCCGACAAATGGACGCGCATCGATCTGGACGTGAACGATCCCGGCCAGCTGGCGCAGGCGCTGGAAAAAGTGGCGGAGGTCCGCCACGTGCCCAAGGAAGAGGCGCGCGCCCTGGGGTTCTGGCATGACGACGTGCCCGAAGACAATCCCATGGTGGACGCAGACGGCCTGGTCGAAGTGCCCAAGTGGCGCCATGCGCTCATCAACATTGCACACCCGCTTCTCAAGCAGGGCCTGGTGATCCTGGACACGCCGGGCCTGAATGCCATCGGTGCGGAACCCGAACTGACCGTCAACCTGATCCCCCAGGCACATGCCGTGGTGTTCATTCTGGCGGCCGATACCGGCGTGACCAAATCCGACCTGTCCATCTGGCGCGAGCACCTCATCAGCGAATCGGGCAACACTGATTCCCGCCTGGTCGTGCTGAACAAGATCGACACCATGTGGGACTCGCTGAGCACACCCGTGCAGGTGCAGGCGCAGATTGACCGCCAGCGTGCGACGTCGGCCGAGATCCTGGGCCTGCCGCGCGACCAGGTCATTCCCGTGTCGGCCCAAAAGGGCCTGGTGGCCAAGGTCAATGACGACGATGCGCTGCTGCAGGCCAGCCAGTTGCCTGTGCTGGAAGCCGCGCTGGCTCATGGCGTCATGGGTCAGCGCCAGAAGATCCTGCGTGCGGCCGTGGCCGGTGGCATCACCGAACTGCGCATGGAAGCGTCCCGCGCGCTGAACATCCGCCGGCGCGATCTGGCCGAGCAGATGCTGGAGCTGAAAGGCCTGCGCGGCAAGAACACATCCGTCATCAAGCACATGCGCACCCGCATCGAGCAGGAGCAGGGCGACTTCGACGTGAGCGGCGCCAAGATCCATGCGGTGCGCTCGGTTCACCTGAAACTGCTGCGCGAGGTCTTCACGCTGCTGGGAACCGGCACGCTCAAGGCCGAGATGGGCGAGCTGACCAAGGCCCTGCGCCAGCCCGGCATCAAGCTGGGCGTCAAGAAGGCCTACAACCAGACCTTTGACCGCCTGCGCGAAGGCCTGCGCAAGGCGCAGGCCACCAGCGTGGAAATCCAGAACATGCTGGGCGGTACCTTTCGCCAGCTCAATGCCGAGTACGGCTTTTCGCTGCAGGCGCCGCAGGAGCCGGACCTGGCGCGCTACATCCGCGACCTGGACCTGGTGGAGCGCAGCCACACCCAGTACCTGGGCGTGGGCAATGCCCTCAAGCTCGCGCAACCGGAGTTTGCCGACCGGCTGGTGCGCGCGCTGGCAACTCGCCTTCGCGTGGTCTATGAGTCGGCGCTGGGTGAGGTGGAGCTGTGGAACAAGTCTGCCGCTGCGCAGCTGGATGCCCAGTTGCGCGAGCGCCGCCGCAATTTCGGCCGGCGGATCGAGGCCATCGAGCGCATCCAGCAGGCCGCTACCGGGCTGGACGACCGCATCGCGGAGATTGACGCACAAGAGGGCGCCCTGAACCAGCTGGATGCCAAGCTCATTGAGCTGACGGCGCACCTGATCGCCACCCCCGCCGGGGGCGAAAGCGCCAACGAAGAAGCCGCCCGCAAGACCGCATGACGGATTTTGCGAGCCGCGTTGTGCGCTGGCAGCGCACACATGGGCGCAACAGCCTGCCATGGCAAAACACTCGCGATCCGTACCGCGTGTGGCTGTCCGAGA
>CAZUJD010000177.1:0-6714 GCA_964620025.1 uncultured Ramlibacter sp.
GTACTGGCCCGTCACAAACGGCACGTTCTGGCCGATGACGATCTTGGCTTCTTCGTTGTCCAGTGTCAGCAGGTTGGGTGTGGACAAAATGTTGCCGTCGCCGTTGGCCTCCAGGAAGCGGGCCAGGAAGCCGAGCACGTACACCCCGTTGGTGCGGTGTGCCACGCCAAAATTGCCGCCGGTGGACGGCGCCACGGTGCCGTCGGCCGCGCCGATGGCCAGGTCGATGATGTTGCGACCACCGATGCTGAAATTGGTGCCCAGCAGGCCGATGTTCTTGTCGCCGGATTTGCCCAGCGGGCCTTGCCACTGGATGCCGAATTCGGCTGCCTTGTCGGCGTTTACCTCAGCGATCAGGCTTTCCACGAACACCTGTGCGCGGCGCTGGTCCAGCCGGTCGATCACGGCACGCAGCTGCCGGTACTGTGGCTCGGGCGCGGTGATGATCAGCGAATTGGTGGCCGGGTCGGCCTGGATCTGGCCCCCGGTGGATGGTTGGGCCGACGCCTGCACCGGCGCGGTGGCGGCGCTGGCGCCGGCCGATGCTGTCAGGGTGGGCTGGGCGGCGGGTGTGCCGCTGCCTGCGGCGCTGTTGCCGGTGTTGGCGGACATGGCGGCGCGCAGGGTGACTGCCAGCTTGGCCGCGTCGGCGTTCTTCAGGTAAACGACATAGATGTTGCCCGACGCAGTCTGCGCGCTGGGCTGATCCAGCCGCTCAACCAGCGCACGCACCAGGTTCAACCGCGCCGGGTTGGCCGCGCGCACGACCAGCGTGTTGCTGCGCGGCTCGGCCACCACCGTGGTGCGAAACGAGGTGTCGGCCTGGCCGGCGGCCGGTGCCGCCGAACCGAGCGCGCCGCTGCCCGATTCGAGCAGCCGCACCACCAGGGGCGCCAGGTCGGAAGCAATGGCGTGCTTGAGCGGCAGGATCTCCACGTCAGTGGCGTTGGACACATCCAGCGCCGAGATGATGCGGCCCAGGCGCTGCAGGTTGTCGGCGTAGTCGGTGATCACCAGCGAGTTGTTGCCGGGATTCACGTTGATGGTGTTGTTGGGGCTGATCAGCGGGCGCAGGATCGGCACGAGGTTGTTGGCGGTTTCATAGCTCAGACGGAAGATCTGAGTCACGATCTGGCTGCCGCCCGGACCTGCCGGGCCGGTTTGCACTGCACCGCCCTGCAGCTTGGCGTCGGCTTCGGGCACCACCTTGAAGATGCCGCCGGCTTCCACCACCGTGTAGCCCGACAGGCGCAGCGTCGCCAGGAACTGGTTGTAGGCGGCGGCGGGCGTCACCGGCTTGTCGGTGCTGAGATTCATCGTGCCCTTCACGCGCGGGTCGACCACGATGTTGCGCCCGGTGATCACACCCATGGTGCGGGCCACGGCTTCGATCTCGGCACCGGCAAAGTTCAGCGTGATCGGCTCGCCCGGGCGTTGGGCATGCACGGCGCCCGGCAGGCTGGCCAGGCCCATGCATACGGCGAGGAAAGCAGGTGCGAAAAGGGGTTTTCTCATGGGGTCAGCCGATGGTGATGATGGAGCGCGCGCCACTGCGCCGTCCGATGATGTTCAGCAGATTGGAAAGCGCCGCTTCGCGCTCTGGTGCGGCGCTGGCCACCCCTTCAAAGCGCAACCGGGAACCCACCCAGCGGCCATTGCCGCTGAGCTGCAGGCTGCCTTCCAGCGTAGCCAGTTCAAGCGTTGACGTAGCGCCTCCGTTGAGGGTGATGCGGTAACTGCCCATGGGTCGCAGGGTGGACAGCCTGGACGAGATGCGTGCTGCGGCCAGTTCGGCCCGCCCGGCCACCGCGAGCCTGCCTGCGGACCATTCTACTGAAAGGCCCCGTGTGGACAGGCCCAGTTCGCCGTCCAGCTGCAGGGTGTTCCACGGGGTGCCCAGCCCGGCCAGCAAGGCAGCCGGCCACATCGACACGCCGTCGGCCACAGTAATACGGGCGTGGCCCAGTCCCAGTGCTACGCGCAGCTGCAGCGGGGCCACAGTACAGCAGTCGGCACCCAGGCGGGCCGAGAGGCCGTTCAGGGCCGGGCGCAACTGCCAGTGCAGCCGTCCGGGCAGGGCCGCAGCATCGTTGCTGCCGGCGCCGCCGGTCAGCACCAGCCGTGCCGTGCCGCTCCAGACGGTGCCGCGGGCGTCAGCCAGGAGTACCTGGCCTGCACTGACGCGCTGTACGGCACCAGCCAGCCAGCGGGCCGGCGCGAACAGCACCAGTGACGCCAGGCAGCCGGCCAGCAGGCCACCCGCTGCCCAGCCCCAGGGCGCGCCGGGGCGCTGGCCGGGAAGCACGGGAGTTTTGTGCCGCGCCACGGCTGCTACTGGCCCTGGCGCGCGGGCAGCGTCATGACCAGCGTGCCGTCCCACTGCCCGACGGCATTGCGCACGAGCCGGGCCTCGGCCGGCAATGCGCGGGCATTGACGCGGGCCTGGGTCAGCCACTGGGCCAGTGTGTCGGGCGCCGCGCCGCTGAGGTTGATGGTCACGCGGTCGCCGCCGATGCTGTAGCGGGCCGTGGTGCCAAAGCGCTGGCGGATGGTTTGCTCCAGCGCACGCAGGGCTTCATCGTGGCCCAGCTTGGGTTGACCCTGCAAGGCCTGGGCCTGCACCTGAAGGACCTGCATGCGCTGCAGCTGGGTGTCCAGGGTGCGGTGCTGTGCGGGTGCGCCGCGCAGCGTTTGCAGCGCGGGCGCCAGGCCCACCCACCACAACAGCGCAACACCGATGACGGCTGCCGCGACACCTACCAAGGCCTGTTCGCGGGGTGCCAGCGCGGTCCAGCGGGTGGTCAGCCAGTCGGCGCGGCTCATGGCGTGGCTCCCTGGCGCACGACAAGCGTGTCGCCTTCGCTGGCAGCCCGGTAGCCCAGAGCCTGCAGGCCGGGGCCGGCTTGCAGCGCCGCTGGCGCGACGCCCGGGCCTTTCAGCCGCAGCTCGTTGCCGGTGAATTCAAGGGCGGTGGGGGCCATGCCGGCCGGCGCAGAGGCGGCCAGGGCCGCCAGCATGGATTCCAGGTCACGCCCGGACGCGGCGCCCATGGCCTGGCGCAGCGCGGCCACTTCTCGCTCCATCTGCACCGGGGCATCGACCACCACGCGCACTGAGGGGAAGGCGCTGGTCAGCGTGCTGCGCACCTGCTCGCGCTTGACCTGCAAGGCGCTGCGTTCCATCCAGGCCCAGGCATTGAGTCCGGCCAGATTGGCCAGCAACAGCGCCGCCATGCCCCAGCGTGCGGCCCGCCACTGCGGCGCCCGCAGCAGGCCGGCCCAGCCGCTGGAAAGTTTCTTGAGCGCCCGTGCGCGGCCCGAGCTGGCCAGGTCAAACTGCGCCAGGTCCCAGGGGGATTGCGCGGCCAGCAACAGGCGCTGCGTTACCTGTTGCAACGTTACCGGGCGCTGCAAGGCCTGCTCGGCCAGGCCGGCGACGGCCGGCTCCGCCAGCAGGGCCAGGTTGTCGTGCATCCAGGGCAAGCCGGCGTGCAGGTCACCGTTCGCCGGCCAGAGTGCGACACCGCTGTCGTCTGCCAGAGCCAGGGTGGCGCTGCCAGGCTCGCCCATGACATACAGCGCAGCGGGCTCGCCCGGCCACAGTTCGGGAACGATGCGGCTGGCGGGGCGCTGCACCGACTCGAGAACCTGCAAGGACTCGCGCAGCCAGGCGCGATTGCACACGGCCACCCACACGGGCCCGCCCGGTCGGGCCTGGGGCTGCAATGCGAAATGCAGATCGGCTGGTTCATCCAGCAGCCGGTCTTCCAGCAGGCCTTCGAGCACGGCCCGCAGTCGCGGTGACGCGGCCGACAGGCCCTTGGGCAGTTCGACCTGGTGCCAGGACAGGGCCCGGGCAGGCACCACGGCCACCACCTCGGCCCCGGCGCCGCTGGGTTGGGGCAGCAGGGCCGCCGCTGCGCTGGCAGCACTGGCCAGCTGCTGGCCATCGGGCGACAGCACATAGCTGTATTCGTGACTGGCTTCGCCGGGCGGGGGCAGGGTGACGATCAACGTGCGCATGGGTTGGGTGGCATTGTAGGGACGTGGCGTGCCGGTCTGCAGTGCTGTCCGCTCAGCGTTGGGGTTCGGGTGGTGCCGCTGTCGCGGCCAGTGCGCCCGGGTCCACTACGCCGCGTTCGCGCCACAGCACCTTCACGTCCAGGCCGTCGCGTTGCAGCGCAGAGCGTTCTTCCACCACCATCTGGTCCAGCCGCAACCGGCCGCGCACTTCAAAAAAGCGGGACGCGACGCTGTGCCGGCCTTCGCCGAAAGCGCTTTCCGTGCCGAGAATGCGGCTCGCGTCGTTCAGGCTGCGAAAGTGGGTGCGGTCGCGTTCGGTGACAAGCCGCTGGGCGTCGGCCAGGCCCATGGTGGGCACGCTGGCGCAAATCGCTTCGGGGCTGGCGGTGTTGAGGTTCAGCGGCGTGGTGCCCGGCAGCAGTGTCACGTACGGCATGAGCATGGCCACGGTCTGTGGCGACAGGCCCAGCCAGGTCAGCTGCTCCACGCGCTGCGGCAGCAGCGGGGCGAACTGGCCGGAGCGGTTGTCGGCGCTGGTGTCGGCCGCAAAGCGCAGGTTTTCCACCAGACGGCTGAGTTCCTGTGGCGGCAGGCCCAGCAGCTCAAACAGTTTGGCAAATGTGCGCAGCCAGGGTTCCGACACAGTGCCGCCCTGTACCAGGTTCATGACATTGAGCTGGGATTGCAGGTCGATGATCTGGCCGGACAGAAATGCATCCTGCGTATCGGTGCTGTTGGGGTCGGTGGCCGAGGTGGTGTCGCTGGCCGCCAGGAAGGTGGACAACCGCGCCTCCTGCAAGGGTACGGCCCAGGGTTCGGCCAGGTGGTCGGCGCCGCCGGAGCGCGCGTCTTCCCGCAGGATCAGCCGGGCCCAGTCCAGAGATCCGGTCAGTACCCAGGCCGACTGCACGCGGGCGCGTTCGGCTATTTCAATCTCGACCGAGCGCCATTGCTGCCACAGTGCAGACGCCGCAAAAGTAGCGACCAGCGCGACGGTGAGCATGGCCGCCAGCAGGGCGGCACCGCGCGAGCCGCGGGTGCGGGACCGGGCAGGCCACCCGCCGCCGGACCGCGAGGACACGAAGTGCCGAGCGTGGGCGCTCATGACTTGCCTCCGCTGACGGTGGGACGGACCCAATCGCGGATGAGCTTGCCGGCGAGGGCCTGCCCCGGCGGCAACTGGAGCACCAGCCTCACACCGTCAGGGATGTTGGTGTTGCTGTTGCTGGCCGTGCTGACGGTCGTGCCCCCGGCTGCGTCGCTGGACAGCGGGTTGGTCCACGCGTCGCTGCGAAAGTAGAAGATCTGCCATTCATCCAGCGGCACGACCGACACTTCGAGCCGCTTTTGGTCTTCGCCGGGGTTTTGCGCCCAGATGGACGCCTGTTGCCAGGCGTCGGCCAGCGCGCCGCGTCCGGTCAATGCGGGTGATTGCCAGCGCAGCCACTGGCCCCGGCCGTCGATCACGCGCCGCGTCCAGGCCACCACCAGCACGCCGTCGGTGGCTGCGGCGCTGCTGCGCCGCGTCAGGCGCAGCACACTGCCGTTCCAGTCCAGTGCGTTGAGCTGCGGCGTCTGCACAAGGGCGTCAAGGTCAGCAGCCCATTGCGACAGGCCGACCTGCAGCGCCAGCACTTCGTCAGCTCTGGTTTCAGTTTGCACGCGGGCCCGCACCATGCCGTCCAGCCCGCGCCAGCTCATCAGGGCCAGCAGTGCCATCATGGACAGTGCCACCAGAAGTTCAATCAGGGTGAAACCCCGCGATGCGGCCGGTACGCGCATGGTCAGTACCGCCCCACGACCGTGGACAGCCGCAGCACTGGCGTGGTCTCGTCCAGTACCTGGGCATCCACACGGCGAAAGCTGGGGTTGGGCGTGGGCCGCACGATCACGGTCACGCTGAACTGGCGTCCGGCCTGTTCGCAACCCACGGTGTTGTCGCCTACGCCGGGCATCTGCCGTGACAGGCGCACCTTGACGAGTTCGTTTTCGGCGCACACCTGGGCCAGCAACGCATCGGACTGTCTCTGGGCATTGCGTGTGAGCGCGGTGGTCGCTTGCAACCCCGCAAGCAGGGCAACGGCCACAATGCCCAGGGCGACCAGAACTTCGACCAGCGTAAAACCCCGCGCATGCCGGCCTATGCCGGGTTGCCTGCCGCTGCACGAGCCCGCCCCGTGTGGCGGCACGGACACGCGGTGACCAGCGAGGTGGGCCTGTTGCCTCATGGCCCGGTCGTCGCCTGAACGGTGAACGGCCGCAGTCCGTCGGTGGCCAGCCCCAGGGTGCGCGAAGGATCGCTGATGGAGCCCAGCCGCACGCTCTGGCGGCCGATGATGGGCTCGGGTCCGAGCACCAGCATGGCTGTGCCCAGCACGCGTGTGTCGCTGCCGAGCCAGTGGTCGGGCAGGGATTTTGGGGGGACGCCCTCGAACCTGAAGCCGCCGTCGGTGGTGTGCCAGCGCACCGGGATGCCGCTGGCACGCGACTGGGCGCGAGCGGACTCCAGCAGCGCGGCCAGCCGCTGGGCCTCACGCTCCAGCAGCGTGCCCGAATTGTCCCGGATGGCAAAGGCCACGCCGGCCGAGGCGATGGCGATGATGGTGATCACCACCAACAGCTCCAGCAGCGTAAAGCCGCGCAGCTTCTTTCGAATGCCCGCCGCCGGGCCGCCCCAAGGCGGGCGCGGCCC
>CAZUJD010000178.1:0-6704 GCA_964620025.1 uncultured Ramlibacter sp.
GCTGAATAACCCCGAGCCTTCAGGCGCTGTGACAGGTTCAGCAGGAAAGCGGCCAGGCGCTCCTCGGCGTTCATGCTGCCCAGCAGCATCATGAGGCTGTGCTCTCGCACGATCTCGCGGCTCATCAGGCGCGCGACGGCCTGCTGCAGGCCGGCGCTGCGGATGGCCACCTGGGTCAGGTGGGAGTAGGGAATGGCGCAGACTTCGGCGTCTTCCAGTGCAATGGCGCTGGACGCATGACGACCGCTGGCAATGCCGTCCAGGCCCATCAGCTCGCCGGCCATGAAGAAACCCGCCACCTGCTCGCGCCCGTCGGCCAGCATCAGGCTGGTCTTGAAGGTGCCGCTGCGCACGGCATAGATGGTGTTGAAGCGGTCGCCTTCCAGGTACAGGTTCTGCCCGGTTTCCACCTTGCGCCGGCTGAACTGGAGGTCGTCCAGATCGCACATCTCCTCACCGCTCATGCCGCAGGGCAGGCACAGGTCGCGCAGGTGGCAGGTGGTGCACTGGGTTTTCAGCGGTGGCACCGTGGCACCGGCGCGGGCCGTCGGGGCGGACACGAACCTCACAGGGGCTTGAAGGGTGGCGGCGTTCATGGTGGTTTCCTCCGGTTGGCAATCTTGTGGTTCAGTGGGGCGTGGCGTGGGCGCGTGCGGCCGTGCGCTGCACGGTCAGGGCGAGCTGGCCGGATTCGGCGTTCTTGTCCAGGAAGGCGGCGGCGCCGGCGCCCAGGTAGCGCTTGCGGTAGGCCGGTCCGGCCGAGTTGCTGAACACGACAAAGGCAATGTCGGGGGCGGCGGCGCGTACCGCCTGCAGCACCTGCAGGCCGGTGCCACCTTCGAGCTGCACATCCAGCACCACCACATCGGGGCGGGTGGACAGGATGGCGTGGATGCAGTCGCCGGGCGTGGCGGCCTCACCGGTGATCGTCATGCCCTGGGCGCACAGCAGGGCTGCCACGCGGTCCCGGATCAGGACCGAGTCGTCGGCCAGGAAGACCTTGACGGGGGTGGCGGCGTTGCTGGTTGGCATGCCTGTACTGTCGCCGCCGGCGGCATTAGCCGCCATCGGCGCCGGCTGAAATACAGGCTCGGGAAAGTCTGAAAAGCGGCTCGGAATGCGCCCGGCGCCGCTAGGACTATTCCTACTCGGCCAGCCCGTGGCGCATCGCGTAGCGGATCAGGTCGCTCTGGTTGGCCAGGTTCATCTTGAGCATGAGGTTGGCCTTGTGGGTGCTCACCGTCTTGACCGACAGCGTGAGCTGGTGGGCGATGTCGGTGACCGACACGCCCGCCACCAGCAGGCGAAAGACCTCAAATTCACGCGGCGACAGCGATTCGTGCGGCGCGCTGCTGCCGCCGGGCATGGCGCCCAGGGCCAGTTGCTCTGCCACCTCGGCTGATATGTAGGCGCCGCCCGAGGCGATCTTGCGGATGGCCTGCACCAGCTGGGCCGGCGCGCTTTCCTTGGTCAGGTAGCCGCTGGCGCCGGCCTTGATGGCGCGCACGGCGTACTGCTGCTCCTGGTGCATGCTGAGCACCAGGATGCGCAGTTTGGGCTTTTCGGCCTTGACGAGCTTGATCAGTTCCATGCCGCTGCGCCCGGGCATGGAAAGGTCCAGCACCAGCACGTCAAAGTCGCGCTCACGCGCAATGCGCATGACCTCGTTGCCGTCGCCGGCCTCGTCCACCACCTCGAAGTCCTCGGCCGAAGCCACGATGCGCCTGAGCCCTTCCCGCACGATCGCATGATCGTCGGCCATCACGATGCGGATCATGTGCCGGTGCCCTCCCGCACGGGAATGTGCGCCTGCACCACCGTGCCCCGTCCGGTCGCGCTGGTGATCTCCACCCGGCCCTGAAGCAGCTGGGCCCGTTCACGCAACCCGGCCAGCCCCAGCGAGCCCGCCTTGCGCGGTGTGGCCGGCTTGAAGCCCGCGCCGTCGTCGGCCACGCGCAGCGTCACTTCGTTGTCGGTGCGGGCCACGCTCACCCGCACCTGGCTGGCGCCGGCATGCTTGGCCACGTTGACCAGCGATTCCTGCACGATGCGGAACACCGCCGTGGCATAGGGTTCGTGCAGATCCATGTCCTCGTCCATGTCCAGCGTGCAGGGCACGCCATGACGCTGGGTGAAGTTCTGCGTCAGCCATTCGACCGCGGCCACCAGGCCCAGGTCGTCCAGTACCAGCGGGCGCAGGTCGGCGGCGATGCGGCGGGTGGCCGCCACGCTGGCGTCCAGCATGGCCAGCATGCCGTCCAGCTTGGCCCGCACTGCCGCGGCGTCAGCGCCATCCTGGTCACGCAGCCAGATGGTGTCCATCTTCAGCGCGGTCAGTGACTGCGCCAGCTCGTCGTGCAGTTCACGCGCCACGCGGGTCTTTTCCTGCTCGCGGATGGCGCTGGCCTGGGCCGCATAGGCAGCCAGCTCTTCCTGGGCACGGACACGCTCGGTCACATCGCGCAGGATGACCGTGTACAGGCGGCCGTCGGGCATGTCCAGCTGCGAGATGGCCGCTTCGACCGGGAACTCATCGCCGTTGTGACGCAGGCCATGAACCAGGTTGGTCCCGCCCATGCGGCGCGATGTCACGCCCGTTGTGCCAAAGCGCTTCATGTGGCCCGTGTGGCTGGCGTGAAAGCGCGCGGGAATCAGCTTGGCCAGTGGCTGACCCAGCACCTGGGCCGCCGGCCAGCCAAAGATGGTCTCGGCGGCGCGGTTGTACAGGAGGATGTTCTGCGCCTCGTCCACCGTGATGATGGCGTCCATGGCGGAGTCGAGCAGGCCAGCCAGGCGGGCGGCTGCGTGGTCTTGGGAAGTTGAAACAGGCAGGGACACGGCGGACAGCAAAAAAGTGCTGCAAATTACAGCACATCCCTGCAGCCCCCTCGGCGAAGCCGTGTTTCAGTGCAACAAGGCGGCGCCCGCGCCCTCGCCCGCCGGCTGGAACGGTCCCAGCGGGTTGGTCTGGCGGTCGGTGCGGTCGGTGCGGGCCTGGCCCGCCATGTTGCGAAACACCACCACCTCATCGGCCGACACCACCATCACGTCGATCCACCATCCCGTGACGCTGGTGACGCGGCGGATGTTGAAGAAGTCCAGCCAGAAACTGCCCTCGCGCCGGCGGTCCTGGTGCTCAAAACGGAACAGCCAGGCCCGGCACCGCTGCTGCGCCTGGATGCATTGCCGGATGCCCGGATCCAGCTCCTGCAAGGGCACGCCCGGGTGGGGCACGAGCCGGCCAATGATGTCCGGGTAAGGCACCAGCGTCACGTTGGCGCCACCGTCCGGGTCGAAGCCCAGATCCTTGAGCTGTTGGGTTCGCGTGCTGAACGGCACGATGCGCGCCGCCGCAGCCTGCGCCTGGTCGTAGGTGGCGAAGGGGCCTGGCACACCGCTGCTGCCGCGCGGCAGCAAGGTCGCGCAACCCGCCAGCGCCAGGGTCACCAGCATGACGCTCAGGCGCCGGATCACGCCGGATCGCTTTCGTTGACTTCCTGCGCCGGCATGCCCAGCAGCGCCGTGAGCGCACTGGACACCATGCAGATGGCCCAGAACGCAAAGAACGACGCGGTGTAGATGCCCTGGCGTGACAACCCCAGCGGCGCCCCCGCCCAGTGCAGGTCCTGCGGATCCACCAGGGCAAAGGCAAACAGCTCCAGAAGGCAGGCCGCCAGGAAGGCTGGCCACACGATCCACATCAGCTTTCTGGCGCGCATGGGTTTGTCTCCTTGTAATGGCTGGCGCGCCGCAGGTCAGGGCGCGGCCGGTGGGGCGCCCGGCACCGGCGTGGCGGCATGGTTGCGGCCCTGCACTGCCGGCAGCAGCGTCTTGTTGATTTCGATGCCGCGGCGGTAGTAATCGGTGCTGACCAGGGTGTCGGCGCCGTTCATGGCGAGCCAGGCCGTGACCAGCCCGGCCACGACCACCACGGCCGGCCCGGCCAGCACCAGCCAGACCATGCCATAGCGCCACCAGGGGCGGGGTTGCTGCAGGGTGTTGTCGTTCATGGGAATGCTCCTCAGCGGGGAACCAGGAAAACGGACTTTTCGCTCACGTGGGCGTCGCCGTCGGTGTCATCTATGTTGAAGCGGATCGGGTGCGAGCCCGGTGCAGCGGAGCCATAAGGTATCTGCAACCGCACCGGCACCCAGCGCGATTGCGCCGCACCGACGGTGACTTCCACCTCGCCGGCCACGCTCAGGCCGTCCAGTCCGGTGGCGGTGATGCGGTAGCGCTGCTGCGACTCGGTGGCGTTCATGACCTGCAGCCGGTAGACGTTTTCAAGCCGGCCGCCTTCGGCGATGCGCGACAGCGCTGCGCGGTCGCGCACCACGTCCACCTTCAGTGGGGTGCGCAGCACCAGGCTGGCCAGCATGGCCACGCACACCGCGGCCAGGATGGCCGTGTAAAGCATCACCCTCGGGCGGAGCACATGCCGCAGGATCTGCGGCCGCCCCCAGCCCTTGTTGACGGCGTTCTGCGTGGTGTAGCGCACCAGGCCGCGGGCGTAGCCCATCTTGTCCATGACGGTGTCGCACACATCGGCGCACGCGCCGCATCCTATGCACTCGTATTGCAGGCCGTTGCGGATGTCGATGCCCGTGGGGCAGACCTGCACGCACAGCGTGCAGTCCACGCAGGTGCCCAACCCTTTGGCAGCGTAATCGGCGCTGCGCGAGCGCGGTCCGCGCGGCTCACCCCGGCCGGCGTCATAGCTGACGATCAGCGTGTCCTTGTCGAACATGGCGCTCTGGAAGCGAGCGTAGGGGCACATGTACTTGCACACCTGCTCGCGCATGAAGCCGGCGTTGCCATAGGTGGCAAAACCATAGAAGAAAACCCAGAACACCTCCCAGGAGGTCATGCGCGTCTGCAGGAACTCCATGCCCAGTTCGCGGATGGGCGTGAAATAGCCCACGAAGGTAAAGCCGGTCCACAGGGCCAGGCTGATCCAGAGGAAATGCTTGGCCCACTTCTTGACCAGCTTTTCCAGCGAGAACGGCGCACCGTCCAGCCGCATGCGGGCCGAGCGGTCGCCCTCCACATGGCGCTCGATCCACAGGAAGATTTCCGTGTACACCGTCTGCGGGCAGGCATAGCCGCACCACAACCGACCCGCCACCGCCGTGAACAGGAACAGCGACAGCGCCGAGATCACCAGCAGGCCGGTCAGGTAGATGAAGTCTTGCGGATACAGAACCAGGCCAAAGATGTAGAAGCGCCGCGACGCCAGGTCGAACAGCACTGCCTGGCGCTGGCCCCATTCCAGCCAGGGCAGGCCGTAGAACACCAGCTGGGTGAGCACCACCATGGCCCAGCGCCAGCGCGAGAAAAAGCCGCTGACCGATCGCGGATAGATCTTCTCGTGCGCGGCGTAGAGCGAGACCTCCTGCGGCTCGCCGGCCACGGGCTGGATGGGAATGACCTTGCGGCTGGACACAGGCGGCGTTCGGGATCAGGGCTTGGCAGCCCCGCGGTTGGACAGGCCCCAGACGTAGCCGGTCAGCACATGGACCTGGGCTTCGGTCAGCTTTTCAGCCTGGGCCGGCATCTGGTTGACCTTGCCGGTGGTGATGATGGAGATGATGGCGTTTTCGCCCCAGCCGTGCAGCCAGACGCCGTCGGTCAGGTTGGGCGCGCCCAGGGCCTGGTTGCCCTTGCCGTCCATGCCGTGGCAGGCGGCGCAGGCGCCGAACTTGCCCTTGCCCAGCGAAGCGCGCAGCGAATCATGCGGGCTGCCCGACAGGCTCAGCACGTAGTGCGCGACGTTCTTGACGTCTTCGGGCGAACCCACCGCCGCGGCCATGGGCGGCATGTTGCCGGTGCGGCCCTTGGTCAGGGTTTCCTTGATCTTGTCAGGCGTGCCGCCGTGCAGCCAGTCGGCATCCGTCAGGTTCGGAAAGCCCTTGCTGCCGCGTGCATCGGAGCCGTGGCACTGGGCGCAGTTGTTCATGTACAGGCGCTCGCCAATGGCCATGGCGCCCGCGTCGGCGGCCACCTGCTCGGGCGGCAGGCCGGTGTAGCGCGCGTACAGCGGCTCCAGCGCCTTGGCGGCCTTGTCCATCTCGTTCGCGTGTTCATTGTGTGACGACCAGGCCAGCTTGCCCTCGTAACTGCCCAGGCCGGGATAGGCCACCAGGTACAGCAGCGAGAACACGATGGTGATGACGAACATCCACACCCACCAGCGCGGCAGCGGGTTGTTCATCTCGCGCAGGTCCTCGTCCCAGACGTGGCCGGTGCTGTTGTCAGCGGTGGCCGGAACCTTCTTGCGGCCCGTCATCCACAACAGGACCAGGCAGGCCAGGATGCCCACCAGCGTGATGCCGGCCACATAGACCGACCAGAAGTTGCTTGTGAAGTCGCTCATGATGCTTTAGTCCTGTTCAAACGGCAGCTGCGCTGCTTCTTCGAATCGGGCCTTGTTGCGCGCGGCCAGCGCCCAGGCCACGATGCCCAGGAAGGTCACAAAACTGGCCAGCGTGGCCACGATGCGCATGGTGGTGATGTCCATGAGGTGCTCCTTACTTCAGCGCAATGCCCATGACCTGCAGGTACGCGATCAGGGCGTCCATTTCGGTCTTGCCCTTGACGTCCTCGGGCGCCTTGGCGATCTCGGCGTCGGTGTACGGCACGCCCACCGTGCGCAGCGCCTTCATGCGCGGGGCCACATCGGCCGGGTCCACCAGGGTCTTTTCAAG
>CAZUJD010000179.1:0-6703 GCA_964620025.1 uncultured Ramlibacter sp.
TTTCCAGCTCGTTGAGCGTGAAGCCGAACGCGCCGTCACCCGTCAGGTTGAACACCGCGCAGCCCGGGTGCTGTGACTGCAGCGCCAGCGCAGCCGGCAGGCCGAAGCCCAGCTGGCTCATGCCGGGCTCGTGAAAGCGCGTGCGCACATCGTGAGCCGGCGTGAAGTCGTTGCTCCAGAAGGTGGTGTGGCCGCCGTCGTACACGGCCAGCGCATCGGCGGGCATGGCCTGCGCCACGGCCCGGGCCAGCGCGGCGGGGTGCATGGCGCCGCCAGCTTCCGGCGCCGTGTCTTCGGCCAGGGCGGCCAGCTTGTTTTCGTAGCTGGCGCGCACCTTGCGCACGCCGGTCAGCCATTCGTCTGAGGCTGGCGTGTGGCCGTCCAGCGCTGCCAGCAGGTCGTGCAGCGCCTCACCCGCATCGGCCTGCATGGCCACCGCGTGCATCGCGGGATGGCCCAGCGCAGACGGGTCGATGTTGATGTTGATGAGCGGGTGGTGCCGCCGTGCCAGCGCGCCGCGTTCGTCCCACATCCATGACGACCAGCGGCAGCCCACGCTGACGATCACGTCGGCCTGCTCGAAGGCATGCTTGACAGCGTCGCCGGCGATGATGCCGCCGTGGCCGATGAAATGCGCGCTGGCGGACGGCACCACGCCCAGCGCCATCTGCGTGGGCACCGCGGGCGCGTTCAGCCGCTGCGCGAGCGCGCGCAAGGCACCCGCCGCGCCAGCAGCCACCACGCCACCGCCGGCCACCACCAGCGGCCGCTGCGCGTCGCGCAGCAGCGCCACCGCGGCTTGCACCGACGCCGCAGCGGGCCGCGGCCCCAGCGTGGCGCGGTAGCGGTGCGGCGGCACGTCAAATTCATCGGCGGCAAACGTATGCACCTCGCCCAGCACGTCTTGCGGAATGTCCAGGTGCACCGGACCGGGCCGTCCGGTCAGCGCCTCGCGGAATGCGCGGCGGGCCAGCTCGGGCATGCGCCGGCCGTCGTTCACCACGGCATTCCATTTGGTGAGCGGGGCCGTGACCGCGCGCGTGTCCAGGTCCATGAACACGCCGGTGTGGGGGTACGAAGCAGCGCGGTGCTGGTTGGTGGTGATGGCCAGAAGCGGCAGGTTGTTGTTGAAGGCCACGCCCAGGCCCGACGCCAGGTTCAGCCCGCCCGGGCCCAGCTCGGCCACGGCTACGGCCAGCTTGCCGGTGCCGGCGTACACGGCGCCGGCCATCATGGGCGCTGCGGCTTCGTGGCGCACGCCGATGAAGCGGATGCCGGGCTCGCGGCTGAGCGCATGAAACAGCGGCGACAGCTTGCCGCCCACGATGCCAAACACCGTGTCCACACCCTCGGCCAGCAGCACACGCACCAGCGCCTGTGCGCCGGTCAGGCTCAGTGCGGCGGGGACAAGCGGGACGACGGTTTGGGGGTTGTGGCTCATGGCGCTGATGATGCGCGCCGGCCCGGGCGAAGGCGATGGACGATTGCGCCATGGCGTGTACTTTTCCGGCATCAGGTTCACAATCGGGTGCCATGCCTTCCGCCAACCTGCTGCTGGTGCCGTTCAGTGAAGTCCGCCACGATGCGCCGGACGACTGCCTGCATTACGAATCTGTAGCCGTGCGCGGTGCCGAGATGGACTGGACGATTCCGGCGCACCGGCATGCGGGTTTGCACCAGTTCCAGTTTCTGGCGCAGGGCAGCGTCAGCGGCACCATCGACGGGCGCGACTTTGCCGCGCAGGCGCCCGTGCTGCTGATGCTGGCGCCCGGCTCGGTGCATGGCTTTACCTACACGCGCGACGCCGTGGGCCACCAGGTGACGGTGCCCACGGCCACGCTGCAACACCTGCTGGGCGGCTCCAGCCTGGCGGCCACGGAGCTGGGCGCGTCGTTTGTGCTGCCGGTGCAGGCTGATGACGTCACCGAATGCGCAAGCCTGTTTGCCCGCATCGCGCAGGAGTTTGGCGGCCACCGCCCGGGGCGTGTGCATGCGCTGCTGGCCTGCGCCACGCTGCTGGCGGTGCAGTACCTGCGCCGCAGAGGTGACCATTTCGCACGTGAGACAACGCAGGGCGCGCGTGATGCGCTGGTCCAGCGCTACCTGGCACTGGTCGAGCGGCACTACCGCGAGCACAAGCCGCTGTCTTTCTATGCCGGCGCATTGGGCGTCACGCCTGATCACCTCAGCCGCAGCTGTCGCCACGCTTCACGGCAGTCGGCTCTGCAGGTCCTGCATGACCGGCTGATGCTGGAAGCCCGCCGCCTGCTGGCCTATACCGCGCTGCCGGTGGCCGAAGTGGCTCGGCAACTGGGCTACGAAGACGCGGCCTACTTCAGCAAGTTCTTCACCCGCACCGTGGGCAACACGCCGTCGGACTACCGCACACTGGTGGCGCAGGGGGTGAAAGAGGCGGGGCGGGCGGGTTAGCCGCTGACGCGCAGGCTCAATCCCCGTGCGTCCACCCCGGCATGTTGGACGTAGCAGCGAACGCCCTTGCCCTGGCCCGTGGTCCACAGCAGCTGCGCGGCCACCAGGCCCGCGAGGTCGCGCGTGACCGTCGTCAAGGAACAACGTAGCTCACTCACTGCAACAGCGGCAACCTCTGCGAACAAGCGGCACCACCCAACGCGCCTTTGGCAGGTGGCACAGTCTTTGCATCTCATCTTGGATACAAGATTGGATGCTCAGATATGGTGCACACCGTCCTTCCTGCCGAAGCTGCTGCTGCCCCCCGGGCTGTCACGCCGGCCAGCGCGCCGCAGGCCTGGATCTCCCGTTTTGACACGCCGCTGGCCCTGACCGACAAGGGGCCGCTGGCGGGGTTGCGCTTTGCGGCCAAGGACAACATTGATGTTGCCGGCCTGCCGACCACGGCTGCCTGTGAGCCGTTCGCCTACGCGCCGGTCTCGCACGCCACCGCGGTGGACAAACTGCTCCATGCTGGTGCATCGCTGGTTGGCAAGACCAACCTGGACCAGTTCGCCTGCGGTCTGAACGGCACGCGTTCACCCTATGGCGCGGTGCCCAACACATTCAATGCCGCCTATGTCAGCGGCGGCTCCAGCTCGGGTTCGGCCCATGTGGTGGCTTCGGGCGAGGTGGACTTCGCTCTGGGAACCGACACGGCCGGCTCCGGCCGCGTGCCGGCAGGCCTGAACAACATCGTGGGGCTCAAGCCCAGCAAAGGACTGATCAGCGCGCGTGGCGTGGTGCCTGCGGCGCAAAGCGTGGACTGTGTTTCCATCTTCGCCCGCACAGTCGGCCTGGCGGCGCAGGTGCTGCAAGCCGCCATGGGGTATGACGCGCAGGATCCGTTCTCGCGCAAGCTGTCCATGGCGAGCACGCCGCTGCCCGCCGCGTTCCGCTTTGGTGTGCCTGGCGAACTGCCCTTCTTTGGCGATGCGCTGGCAGAGGCCGCCTTCAGCCAGGCTGTCTCGCGGCTGTGTGCCCTGGGGGGAACGCCGGTCACGGTGGACTTCACGCCCCTGGCCCAGGCCGCGGCGCTGCTGTATGAAAGCGCCCTGGTGGCCGAGCGCTATGCAGCCATCCGGCCGTTCTTTGACGCGAACGAGGCGCAGGTCATGGAGCCGGTGCGCGGCATCATTGCCAGCGGCCGCCATTACAGCGCCGCCGATCTGGTGGACGCGCAGGTCAAACTGCGTGCGCTGGGCCAGCGCGCCGCGGCGATGTGGGCCGGAATAGACGTGCTGCTGGTGCCTACAGCCCCCACCCACTACACCATTGCCGACATGCAGGCCGACCCGGTGGTGCTCAACCGCAACCTGGGTGCCTACACCAACTTCGTCAATCTGCTGGACTACGCGGCGCTGTCGGTGCCCAGCAGCATCCGATCTGACGGGCTGCCGTTCGGGATCACGCTGATCGGCCCCTGCGGCAGCGACTGGCAGCTGGCCGAGTTGGGGCAGCGCTTTCACCACAGCACCGGCCTCACGCAGGGCGCCACAGGTCAATCGCTGCCTGCGCCCGTGGCCATCCCGGGCTTGCAGCCGCCGGCGCTGGTGAAGGTGGCTGTGGTGGGCGCGCACCTGTCGGGCATGCCGCTGAACAGCCAGCTCACCGAGCGCGGTGCCCGCCTGGTCAGTACCACCACCACAGCCCCGCATTACCGCTTCTTTGCCCTGCCGGGCACCACACCACCCAAGCCCGGCCTGCTGCGCGTGGCCGAGGGCACCGGCGCGGCCATTGCCCTGGAAATCTGGGAAATGCCCGTGGCGCTGTACGGCAGTTTTGTGGCCCTGATCCCGGCCCCGCTGGGCATCGGCACGCTGGTGCTGGCCGACGGCAGCAGCGTGCAGGGCTTTGTATGCGAAGCCCTGGCCACGCAGGGCGCGCAGGACATCACCCATCTGGGCGGCTGGCGCGCGTACATCGCGTCATTGAAGGCGGCCGCCTGATTCACCAACCCTTTCATCCATCACCCTGCAGGAGAGTCCCATGAGCCAACACCGTCAAGCCACCCGCCGTACCCTGATCAAGGCCGGCGCCGCCTCCGCAGCCCTGGGCCTGCTGGGCGCACCCGCCATCGTGCGTGCGCAGGCCGGCCCCAAGATCCGCATCGGCTACTGGCCCATTGCAGCGGGCTTGCCCTTTTATTCGGCCATCGAGCTGGGCTATTTCAAGGAGGCTGGCCTGGACGTGGAGCCGCTCAAGTTCGCGGGCGCGCAGCAGGTGATGGAAGCCGTGCTCTCGGGCCGTGCCGACGGCACCGCCAACGGTACAGGTTCGGCCAACATCGCGATTGGTGAAATTGCAGCGCCGGGCACATTCAAGATCTTCTGCTCCAACCCCAGCAACGTGAAGAACGTGCTGGACGAAGTGATCGTGCCAGTGGCCAGCCCGGCCAAGGTCATGGCCGACCTCAAGGGCAAGCGCGTGGGCTCGGGCCCCGGCATCCAGAACGTGACCCTGGCCAAAACCGTGCTGGAGCGCGGTGGCGCCACCGGCGCCACGGTGGTGGAACTGCCCATCGGCCAGCATGTGGCCGCGCTGGCCGCCGGCCAGATCGACGCTGCCTACACCCTGGAGCCCACCGGTACCATTGGCCGCATGAACGGCACCACGCGCGTGCTGGAACCAGGTGTGATCGCCAAGTACGTTCTGGGTGACCCGATGGCGCCGTGGTTCGGCGGCTCTGCTTCGCTGGCCTCGGCCTTCATCCAGAAGAACCCCGACATCGCCAAGAAGTTCGTGGCTGCCTACGGCAAGGGCGTGGCCTATGTGCGCAGCAAGCCGGTGGAAGCCCGCCAGTACATGAAGGGCTACACGGCCATCGAAGGCCCGCTGACCGGCGAGGTGCCGCTGGCCGCCTACACCATGTACAACGAATTCACGCCGGCCGATGTGGCGCACTTCCAGAAGTTCTTCGACCTGTTCAGCGAAAAGGGCATCTTCAGCAAGCGGCTGATGGTCGACAGCATGCTCTACAAGGGCTGAAGCCATGCGTGCCACACCTGACGCTGCGCCTGGCGCACCTGTACCGCCGGCTGCCAAGGCGGCTTCCAAACCCTGGACGCCGCCAGCCGCCAACGCATCTGCCGCACCTCCCCGCGCACCGCAGTGGGAGCGCTTCCTGCCGTTCATCGGCCCGGTGGTGCTGTTCATCCTGTGGGACCTGGCGGTGCGCACCGGCTTCATCAAGGCCATCCTGCTGCCGCCGCCGCTGGACGCGCTGGGCACGCTGATCAGCGGCCTGTGGGGTGGGCCGCTGCTCAAGGACTTCGGCGTCACGGTCATGCGCACGGTTCAGGCCTTCCTGATCGCCGCGGCCCTGGGCATGCCGCTGGGTGTGCTGCTGGGCAGCAACGAGCGGGCCTACCGCAGTGTGGAGTTCCTGATCGACTTCTTCCGTTCCACGCCGTCGTCGGCGCTGATCCCGCTGTTCCTGATGATTTTTGGCGTGTCGGACATCAACAAGGTGGCGATCGCTGCGTTCGGCGCGTTCCTCATCGTGGTGTTCAACAGCGCCTACGGCGTGATCAATGCGCGCAAGCAGCGGGTGATGGCGGCCAAGGTGATGGGCGCCACGCGCTGGCAGATCTTCAAGGACGTGCTGGTCTGGGAAAGCCTGCAGCCGAGCTTTGTGGGCCTGCGATCGGCCGTGTCCATGGCGCTGGTGATCGTGATCGTCGCCGAGATGTTCATCGGCGCCGACAGCGGCCTGGGCAACCGCATCATCAATGCGCAGCAGGTCATGAACGTGCGTGACATGTACGCGTCCATCCTGGCCGCGGGCGCACTGGGCTACGCCCTCAACATCCTGTTCCTGCTGATGGAACGCAAGATCGTTCACTGGAGCGGAAGATGAGCACTGTCCTGAATGCGCCGGTGGTCGCCGACGTACCCGCGCGTGAATTCGTACCCGGCCCGGCCGGCACGCACATCACCATCCGCGGCCTGACCAAGTACTTCGCGGGCTGGCCCCTGTACGAAAACTTCGACCTGGACATCCCCAAGCACAAGATTGTGTCGGTGTTCGGTCCCAACGGCTGCGGCAAGAGCACGCTGATCAACATGATCGCCGGGCTGATACCCATCGACAGCGGCGAGATCCTGTTTGATGGCAAGAGCCTGAAGGACACCAAGATCGGCTACGTGTTCCAGAACTACCGCGAAGCGATGTTCCCGTGGATGCGCACCATCGACAACATTGCCTACCCGCTCAAGCTGGAAGGCCGCTCCA
>CAZUJD010000180.1:0-6643 GCA_964620025.1 uncultured Ramlibacter sp.
CCTGGGCAGCATGCCCTGGGTCAAGGCCAACCTGGACAAGATCATCTGGGCGATGATCTTTGTGCCCGGGTTGATCGTGCTGTTCGGGGCCTGGAGGGCGCGGCGCGCCCCCCAGGGTTAGCGCGGCGCCACCCGGCTGGCCAGCGGCGGGCTCTGGTAGTCGGGCAGCAGCTTGCAGGTGCTGGCATATGCGGCTTCGTAGCCCTTGCACAGCTGCAGGATCGACTGCGGCGTCGGCCTGGCGCCACGGTCCACCCAGTCCAGCAGGGCGGTGAACAGGGCCGGATACTGGGCTTCTGCCAGGTAGCTGTGTTCCGATTCGTCGCTGAAGGTCTGAACCAGCAGATTGGCGGTGCCCGCGCGCTGCAGTATGTCGCGATAGGCAGACTGCAGCTCTACGAAGGCAGTGGGATCCTTCACGGCGTGCAGGCTCAGCACAGGCACGTTCACCAGGCCCTGCGGGTCGCTGTCACGGGCCATCTCGGCTACAGCCGCGGGGTCCGGCGTGTAGCGCAGCACGCCGGCGTTCAGGGCGGCGTCATCTGCCGAGCCCTTGTACACCACATTGGCATTGCCAAACGGGTTGCGGTTGCCCAGGCGCAACTGCGTCACGTCGCGAAACAGCCAGGTCGCCCAGTTCAGGTGCCCCACCAGTGACGACTCCGGGATGCGGATCACATTGACAATGGTGGCCAGGTTGGCCTTCTGGGCGTCGGTGCGCTGCGCCGCGGGCTTGCGTACGCCGGTGCATTCGTCCACACGCGCGGCCAGTTCGGCGCGGGTGAGCTTGCTGTCCATGGGCAGACCTTGCCACAGCGGGTACTGGGGTTCGTCTGCGCGCGGGTGGTTCTTGCAGACGTACTGGTAGACCGCGCGCAGGTCCAGCCGGAAGTCATAGACCCGGGTGCCGCCGCCGAGCACTCCGCTGGTCAGCAGCACGGCGTCATAGGGCCCGCGCACCTTGCCGCCGGGGCCGTCCACCGTGGCGTACAGCTCGGCAGCCTTGGATGCCACGCCGCCGCCATAGCTCTGGCCGTGCAGCAGCGTGCGCCGCGGCTGGCCGAAATGCAGGACAAAAAAGCGACGGGCCCGCTCAGTGTCCTCGTCCGCCAAGGTCACGCCAAAGCCGCCGCGCCGGTAGGTATGGCCCACCCAGGCATGGCCGGCCCGAACCGTGATGGCCCAGCGTTTGAGGTCTTCTTCGCCACGTTCAAATTTGGCCGGGCCGGTGTCGGCGGGACCGCCATGGGCATGGACCACCAGCACGCCGCTGTCCTTGTTCCAGCCGGCGGGCAGGGCCATCCAGTAATAGCCGCCCAGCGGGTCATCGCTGGTAAAGCACTGGCTGCCGGCGGGAACTTCCTTGGGGCAGGTCAGGGGTTTGGGAGGGCCGGCCGGTGCCTGGTTCTGGGCGGCGGCGGGCATCGCCGCCAGCAGCACTGCCGTGGCTGCTGCCGACATGAGGTGGGGCAATAGAGGTGTGTTCATCGTGTCTGCTGGGCGCTGAGGATGGTGACGTCGGTTTGGGGTACGTCCTGGAACGCGCCGACGGAGCGCGTGGGCAGGGTGGTGATGCGGTCCACCACATCCATGCCGCTGACCACGCGGCCAAAGACCGCATAGCCTGGCGAAGTGCTGCTGCTGTAGTTCAGGAACAGGTTGTCCACATGGTTGATGAAAAACTGTGATGTCGCGGAGTTGGCCACATTCGTGCGTGCCATCGCCACGGTGCCACGAAGGTTGGACAGCCCGTTGTTGGACTCCAGCACGATTGCCGGATACGCCGGCGTGCGCGCCGACATGCCGCTGGCGAACCCGCCGCCCTGGATCATGAAGCCGGAGATCACGCGGTGAAACAGCGTTCCTGCATAAAAACCGTCATTCACATAGGCCAGGAAATTGTTGACCGTGACCGGTGCCTGGGCCGGGTTGAGTTCCAGCAATACCGTTCCCTGGCTGGTGACCAGGGTGACCTGGGGCTCCGGCACGGTGAAACTGGCCGACAGCAGAACCGCACCGGCGAGGTTGCGCGCCTGCACCGTCAGCACGCCCGTGGCGGTCGGCTTGCAGGTGACCGTGCGGGCCGAGCCGCTGCCACCGGCTGCCAATGCCAGGCCCGCGCAGTTGGACACCGAGACCGACAGATTGGACGGACTCAGGTTGCTGCCGGTCAGGTTGAAGGTGGCGATGCGGCCGTAGGCCAGGGTGCCCGCCGTGGCAATGGCTGCAGGCTGTGCGGCGCCCAGGCCGGTCACGGTGGCGCCGCCCGGCAGGGGCGTCCAGCGTTGTGCAGTGATGTAGGCCGCCGCGGTGCCGGGCGCCAGACCGTACAGGCCGTCCAGTTGTGACGCGTCCAGTCCGGCGGCCAGTGCGGCCGCGTGGATGCGCTGAGGTTCGTACAGGTTGTTGGCACGAATGTAGGCCTGCACGTCGGCCAGCTCGAACACCGATGCGGCGGCCGCCGGCTGGGCTGCACGCAGCGGGCTGCCAACGGCCTGTGCAGCGGCAAACGAAACAGGAGCGTCATCTGCTGCGCCACCACCGCAACCGGACAGCAGGGCGGCGAGCGCTGCTGCGCCCAGAAAGCTGTGAATCCATTTCATGGGCAGCGAGCTTACGGCATTGCGACTGGTTGCCCAAATACTGGTGAAAATTAATAAGTACGCGTATCATTTCGACAGGAGACGCCGCCATGAATGCACCAGACACACTGTCACGATGGGACTCACCCGGCTCCAGCCGCGTGCCCTTTTGGGCCTACACCGATGCGCAGCTGTACCAGCGTGAGCTGGACCGGATCTTTTACGGCGCGCACTGGTGCTACGTCGGTCTGGAAGTGGAGATCCCCGACACCGGCGATTTCAAGCTGGCTTTTGTCGGTGAGCGTCAGGTGATCATGGTGCGCGACCGCGTGGCACCCAGGGACCGCGGCACCGACCACGGCATCCGCGTGGTGGAAAACCGCTGTGCCCACCGCGGGGTGCGCTTCTGCCAGCAACCGCACGGCAACGCGCGCAGCTTTGTCTGTCCCTACCACCAGTGGACCTACAAGCTCAATGGCGAACTGGCCGGCCTGCCGTTCAAGGACGGTGTGAAAGACGGCGACTGCGTGAACGGAGGCATGCCGGCCGACTTCGACCTGAAGGCCAACGGCCTGACCAGGCTGCGCGTGGCCGTGCTGCACGGGCTGGTGTTTGCCACCTTCAGCGACACGGTTGAGCCACTTGAGGCGTATCTGGGTTCCGATGTCATGCCCTGGCTGGACCGCATCTTCAAGGGGCGCCAGCTCACGCTGCTGGGTTACAACCGCCAGCGCATTCCGGGCAACTGGAAGCTCATGATGGAGAACATCAAGGACCCCTATCACCCGGGCCTGCTGCACACCTGGTTTGTGACCTTTGGCCTGTGGCGCGCCGACCAGAAAAGCCGCATGGTGATGGACGGGCATGGCCGCCACGCGGTGATGATTTCCCGGCGCAACGACGGCGGCGAAAACAGGACAGTGACCGAAGGCGTCACCAGCTTCAAGGCCAACATGACCCTGCATGACAACCGGCTGCTGGATGTGGTGCCCGAGCCCTGGTGGAAGATTCCCGACCCTTCACGGCCCGGGCAGGACATCATGCCGACCGTCACGATGATCACGCTGTTTCCCAGCCTGATCATCCAGCAGCAGGTCAATTCGCTGAGCACACGCCACATCGTGCCGCGCGGCGAGGGCGAGTTTGACTTTGTGTGGACGCATTTCGGCTTTGCCGACGACACGCCCGAGATGACGCAGCGCCGCCTGCGCCAGGCCAACCTGTTCGGGCCCGCCGGCTTTGTCAGCGCGGACGACGGCGAAGTCATCGAGTTCAGCCAGGACGGCTTTCGCCAGTGGGGTGAGGCGGGCAGCACGCTGTGCGAGCTGGGCGGCACCGGAACTGAAATGACCGAGCACATGGTCACCGAAACACTGATCCGCTCCATGTACGCCTACTGGAAAAAGGTGATGACGGTATGAGCACCGACGCTCTCTCGCTGTGGCAGCTGCATGCCGAAATCAACCGCCTGAACGCCGACTACGCCGCAGCGCTGGATGAAAAACGCTTTGACGACTGGCCCGAATTCTTCACTGACGATGGCCGCTACCAGGTCCAGGCGCGGGAAAACTTTGACCGCGGCCTGCCGCTGGCGCTGATGGCGCTTGAAAGCAAGGGCATGATGAAAGACCGCGTCTACGGCGTCACCCAGACGATCTACCACGGGCCCTACTACACGCGCCATCTGGTGGGGCCGGCCCGTGTGCTGGGTGAGGACGGCGGCGTGATCCGGGCCGAGGCGAACTATGCGGTCTTTCGCACCAGGCCCGGCAGCGTGAGCGAGGTGTACAACGTGGGCCGCTACGTGGATGAGCTGGTACGAAGCGACAGCGCCGGCCTGCGTTTTGCAAGCCGGCGTTGTGTTTACGACAGCGAGATGGTGCTCAACTCGCTGATCTACCCGGTGTGACCGGGGCGCGGGGCCGCTTTCAGCGGCGGTCCTGGCGCTTGCCCAGCTCGTTGCCAATCAGGGCACCGGCGGCCGCGCCGCCCACGGTGGCGGCCGTGCCGCCCAGAGCACTGCCGGCCACACCGCCGACTACGGCACCCACACCCGTGCCGATCTGTGCGCTGGTGGGGTTGGAGGAGCAGCCCGTCAGGGCGATCAGTGCGGCGGCGGCGGCCGCGGTCATCCATTGCGTCTTGGTCATGTCGTTCACCTCGTTGGTTAGTTGCAGGCTTTCTGGTTGCGAGCCTGATGGCCTTGCCTGTGGGTGAACTTTAGGAGCGCGACAGGGTGTGCCGTGTAGGAAGGCGCCTTCTCGGCGCGTCGGTGCACTGCACCTGACGCTCAGACCGGACGATTGCGTGCCAGTGGTGGATTGGCGGCAAAGTAGCGGCGGATGCCCTGCATCAGCGCGTCCGCCAGCTGCTCCTGGTAGTCGTCGCTTTTCAGGCGGATTTCTTCATCCGGGTTGCTGATGAACGCGGTTTCCACCAGCACACTGGGGATGTCGGGTGCCTTCAGCACTGCAAAGCCCGCCTGCTCGACGCGCGGCTTGTGCAGCTTGCCGACCTTGCCGATTTCGCCCAACAGCGCGCTGCCGAGCTTCAGGCTGTCGTTGATCTGGGCCGTGGTGCTCATGTCCAGCAGCGCACGCTGTACCTGCGCGTCCCTGGCGCGCACGTTCAGGCCGCCTACGGCGTCGGCGGCGTTTTCCTTGTCGGCCAGCCAGCGTGCGGCCGAGCTGGAGGCGCCCCGTTCGCTCAGCACGAACACGCTGGCGCCTTGCGGGCGCGGGGTGAAAAACGCGTCGGCATGGATACTGACAAACAGGTCGGCCTGTACGCGCCGCGCCTTCTGCACGCGGATGTGCAAGGGTACGAAAAAGTCGGCGTCGCGCGTGAGGTAGGCGCGCATCGGGTTGCCGTTGATCGTGGTGGCATTGATGCGCTCGCGCATGCGGTGGGCGATCTGCAGCACCACGTCCTTTTCGCGCGTACCGCCGGGTCCGATGGCGCCGGGGTCTTCGCCGCCGTGTCCCGGATCCAGCGCGATGATGATCAGCCGCTCGGTGCGCGCGGTTTCCACGCCGGCTGACGGGGCCGCCGGCGCGGACATTGCAGTTGCTGCAGCCGGGGCTGTGGCAGCGGCCGAGGGCGCGGGGGGGCGCGCCGGCGCCCGCGTGGCCTGTTGCGCGATCAGGTCGCCCAGCGGATCGGCGGCCGGGGGCTGCGCCAGCGTGGTGGATGGCCTGAGCGGCGGCGCGGGTGTGGCAGTGTCCTTCAGCCGCTCGGCGATCAGTGTGGCCAGCGGGTCGGCCGCCTGCTGCGGGTACAGGTCCAGCACCAGGCGGTGCTGGTACGCCGCAACGGGGGGCAGGTTAAAGACCTGCGGCAGCACCGGCTGCTTCAGGTCCAGTACCAGTCGCACCACGCCCGGGGCGTTCTGGCCCGCGCGGATGCCGGTGATGTAGGGGTCGTCCGCCTTGACCTGGGCCACCAGCTCGCGCAGGGCCGGGTTGAGTTCAATGCCTTCGATGTCCACCGCCAGCCGCGGCGGGCTGGCCACGAAGATCTGTCGGGTGGTGAGCTGGCCGTCGGATTCGATGGTCACGCGCGAGTAGTCAGGCGCGGGCCAGATGCGCACGGCCAGGATGGTGGCGCCATGCGCAATGTGGGCACGACCCAGCAGCAGCACCAGGGTGCCGGCCTGCAGGACGGTGCGGCGTGAGGCGCCGGCACGTTGCGTCATGGACCCAGATCCTGCAGCAGGGCCCGGCCGGTGTCGGTGCGGGCTGTCAGCGTGGCCGTGCGTGTGTCGTCGGCCTGCACGGCCAGGCGGATATCCAGGTCAGCCTGTGGCAAGACGGGGGCTGCCTTTTGGGGCCATTCGGCCAGCTTGAGGCCGGGGCTGGCAAACACATCGCGAAAGCCGGCGTCTTCCCATTCGCGCGGGTCGGCAAACCGGTAGAAGTCAAAGTGCCAGATGGGCAGGCCCGGTACTTCGTAGGGCTCCACCACAGCATAGGTGGGGCTTTTCACGCGGCCTTGCACGCCCAGAGCGCGCAGCAGGTGGCGTACCAGGGTGGTCTTGCCAGCGCCCAGGTCGCCGTGCAGTT
>CAZUJD010000181.1:0-6639 GCA_964620025.1 uncultured Ramlibacter sp.
CCGTCAGGTCGCCTTGCGGCTTCCCTGCCCGACGCACCAAGGTGCGCGGGCGGATAGTGGGGCTTACCACGTTCCCTTAGCTACCGACGACGTGTTGCCACGCCGCCTGTCTGGTTAGGGTCCATCTTTTCCGGGGCTGTACTCTGACAACGTGTTCCCAAAGCTCACAAGAACATCCGACAGCGTGCCTTTTGGCTCTGGCCTATCAGCAGATTTGGCCAGTCAATTCTTACCCGGAGTTAAACGATGGTTCAGATACCTTACCCATGCAGAACTCACCTAGCCCCTCAACCGCCTTTCTGCTGGCAGTCTCCGGCCCGGCCCCTCACAGGGCCGCGCCGCCGCTTGCGCGGGGGTACGTTGTCAGTCGGGCTTCACACGGGCTCGTTACCAAGCCTGCATGCCGACGTAGGTGACTACCGGTTGTACGGTAGGTCAACACAGGACGTACCGAGGGCACGTACAGGTTGACAAGGTAGTTAAGAGCTTTCGCTCAAAGAACTATCGTAGCCGCGCAGCAAGGGCTGGGGCGAGTGCTTCTCACGGTCCTTCCGAGGCGAACCCCGGAGCTTCCGTCAGCTTGCTTCTGTTGCCAGAAGACAAGGCACTTTGATAGGTCGGGTCTTGCACCCAACGGAGCCGGTCCTTAAACGGAGTCGACACCTCTTGAAAGGCAGGCACTTGACCTGCGAATGAGCGACACGTGTCGCACAAGCCTTGGAATTATACAACGCCCCCCGAAATCGGCCTGCGGCCGATCTCCCCCCAGTGGGGGGCGGCGCCAGCGGCCCGGCAAAGCAGGTTCCATGGCACCCTGAAACTGCTACTTTTTGCCTAGCCAGCCCTTCAGGCGGTCTACGCCCTGCCCCAGCCGGGCCAGGTCTTTGGACGCGAAGCACCAGCGCAGCCAGCCCTGGGCTTCGGGGGCGAAGGCATTGCCGGGGGCCAGGCCCAGGCCGGCTTCGGCCACCAGGCGCTTGGCGGTTTCCAGTGAATCGGGGTGGCCGTCCAGCTGGAAAAAGGCGTACATGCCGCCTTTGGCCGGTGCCACGCGCACGCCGGGCACGGCCTGCAACAAGGGCACCAGCGTGTCGCGGCAGGCTTTCAGGTGGGCCACGACCCTGGGGGTCACATCGGCCGTGCGCTGCAAGGCCACGATGCCGGCCCTTTGCGTGAACACACTCGCACAGGAGGTGTTGAACTCCAGCAGCTTGCCCATGTGCGGCACCAGCGCCGGCGGCATCACCAGCCAGCCCAGGCGCCAGCCGGTCATGAGGAAGCTCTTGGAGAAGCTGTGCACCACCACCAGCCGGTCATCCGGCCGGGTCACATCCAGGAAGCTCGGTGCACAGCCGTTGGGGGAGTCTTCAAAATAAAGACGTTCGTAGACCTCGTCGGCCAGAATCCAGGTGCCGGTCTTGCGGCAGTGTTCGACGATCGCCTGCTGCTCGGCCCGGGTGAGTGTCCAGCCGGTGGGGTTGTTGGGCGCGTTGATCACCAGCAGGCGCGTGGCGGGCGTCACCGCCGCCAGCAGCGCGGCCAGATCCAGCGTCCAGGCACCGTCCACGGGCTTGAGCGGCACGCAGGTGAGCTTCGCACCCAGGATCACGGGCTGCGCCGTCAGGTTGGGCCATACCGGCGTGACCGCCACCACCTCGTCGCCTGCATCCACCAGCGCCTGCACGGCCAGCATCAGGGCATTCACACCACCGGAGGTGATGGCAATGCGCCCCGCATCCACCGGCCCATGCAGGGCGCTGGTGTAGTCCGCCACCGCCTGACGCAACTCGGGCAGGCCCAGGTTGTGCGAATAGAAGGTTTCGCCTTTTTGCAGCGAATCAATGGCGGCCTGGCGGATGAAGTCGGGCGTGACTTCGTCGCTCTCGCCAAACCAGAAGGCCAGCACATCGGGGCGACCCATGCCGGCGTTGGCAACTTCACGGATTTTCGATTCTTCGAGGTTCTGGATGGTCTGGCGCATCGGCCAAGTATCACTGAGGCCGCACCATGCTGCAGCTGTGGGGTTGCTGCGCCTGGGCCGGCGTGATCGAGCGGATCACGCGAAAACCATAGCCCGAACCCTCCACATCGAACTTGACGCCCGGCGCGCCCTGGCGGTCCATCATGCCCACGGTCAGCGGCTGCTGGAACTGATGGTCCGCCGCTCGCATGGCGCCACCCTGCCCGCCCAGGGTGACGTTCGCGCGCTCCAGTTGCGCGGCCACCGGTGCGGCCTCGGTCGTTCCGGCCCGGGCGATCGCCTGGGCCAGGGCCTGCACCATCAGGTGCAGGCGCATGTGAACGTAGTCATCAGAAGGCTTGGGATAGCGCGCACGGAAAGCCTGGTAGAACGCCTCGCTCTCGCGCGTGGGTACATTGGGCAGCCAGTCGGCCACGGCAAGCACACGGCCGATGCCGGCCTCGCCAATGGCCGCCGGCGCGCCCAGTGCATTGCCATAGAAGGTGTAGAACTTGCCTTCAAAACCGATCTCGCGTGCGGCCTTTACCAGCAAGGTGAGGTCGTTGCTGAAATTGCCGGTGATCACGGCGTCGGCCCCACTGGCCTTGATCTTGGTGGCATAGGGCGCGAAGTCCTTGATGCGCAGCAGCGGATGCAACTCCTCACCTACCACCTGGACGTCGGGTCGCTGCAGCGGCAGCTGACGTCTGGCCTCGCGCAGCACGGCCTGCCCGAAGCTGTAGTCCTGGCCCAGCAGGTACACCGACTTCACCGCCTTGTCGTCCTTGAGCACGGCCATCAGGGCGGCCATGCGCATGTCGGCATGGGCGTCAAAGCGGAAGTGCCAGTAACTGCATTTCTCATTGGTCAGGATCGGGTCCACGGCCGAATAGTTCAGGAACACCACGCGCCGCTGCGGCTCACGTTCGTTGTGTTTGTTCACAGCCTCGATGAGCGCGGCCGCCACGGCAGAAGAGTTGCCCTGCAGGATGAACTGCGCACCATCGTCAATCGCGGCGCGCAGCAGTGACAGCGCTTCTTCGATCTGGCCCTTGCTGTCATAGCGCTCCAGCACCATGCGCCGGTTGCCGCCGGGCATTTGCACACCGCCGCGCTCGTTCACCCGCTCCAGCGCCCAGACCAGGTTGCGGTACACGGCTTCGCCGCCGTTTGCATTGCCGCCGCTCAGGCCTTCGATCATGGCCAGCTTGATGGGTGCAGCGGACGTCTGGACCGTCGCTGCGGCGCAAAGAAATAGCGATGCCAGAACGCTTTTCAAGCCCCGCCAGAACAGATTTTTCATTGCAGTTTTCCCTTGAAAAAAAGTAGCGCGCGTGCAGATAGGTTGCATGCGGCGATCACGGTGAGAGCCGCGCAGTGTAGGAGGCGCCAACGGTTCAAAACCCGCCGCTTGCACCCCATTTATTGACAGGAGCCACCATGTTTCTCGCTACCGTTCCCCGCACCCGCACCTTTTCCCCGGCTTTCCGTTCTTTTGACGGCAATTTCGAGCGCTTCATCAATGAAGCCTTCGCCACCGGCAGCCGTCGCCAAGCCAGCGTGGAGCAGGATGACAAGCAGTGGACCCTGTCGCTGGACGTGCCGGGCGTGGCCCGTGAAGACCTGAACATCGGCATCGAAGGCGGTTTCGTGCGCATCGAAACCCGTCCTGAGGCCAAGCGCCAGTACAAGTTTGCCTACGAGCTGCCGCAGGACATCGACGCCGCCGCCAGCTCCGCCCGCCTGGAGCACGGCGTACTGACCCTGGCGCTGGCCAAGCAGGTACCCGTCAGCAAGGTGACGCAACTGAATATTCAGTAACCCCCGAAGCGGCCCTTGGCCGCCTGCCCCCAAGGGGCGAGCCAGCAGACCGGCAAAGCCGGTTCCGCGGCATCCCTGGAAAGGATCAGATTACCTGATTGAGCGGCCAGCGGGGCTTGACGTCGAAAGCGTAAGCCTTGCTGGCCGTTTGTATCTGCGCCTGCAGGCGCATCGCGCCGGCCATGGCGATCATGGCGCCGTTGTCGGTGCAAAGATGCAATTCCGGGTAATGCACGCGCACACCGGCACTGGCGCAGGCTTCGTTGAGCTGCATGCGCAGCATCCGGTTGGCACCCACGCCACCGGCGACCACCAGCCGCTTCAGCCCCGTCTGGCGCAGCGCCGCCAGCGACTTCTTCAGCAGCACCTCGACGATGGCCGCCTCGGTCGATGCCGCCAGGTCAGCCATGCGTGCTTCCAGTGCATCACCAAGTTTTTTGGCCTGGGTCAGCACCGCCGTCTTCAACCCCGCGAATGAAAAATCCAGATCGCCGCTGTGCAGCAGGGGCCGCGGCAGCTTGAACGCCGCCGCGTCGCCCTGTTGAGCCAGGCGTGACAGGGCGGGCCCGCCGGGATAGCCCAGGCCCATGAGCTTGGCCGATTTGTCAAAGGCTTCTCCGGCCGCGTCGTCAATGGTTTCGCCCAGCAGCTCGTAGCGGCCCACGCCGTCCACCCGCATCAGCTGCGTGTGGCCACCCGACACGAGCAAAGCCACAAACGGAAACTGCGGCGGGTCGGCGCTCAAAAATGGCGACAGCAAATGGCCTTCCAGGTGGTGCACGCCGATCACCGGCCGGTCCAGTGCGGCGCCCAGTGCGCAAGCCACACCCGCGCCCACCAGCAGCGCCCCCGCCAGGCCGGGGCCGCGCGTGTAGGCCACCACGTCCACCTGGGCCAGCGTGCGGCCCGCCTCGCCCATGACCTGGGTTGCCAGCGGCAGCACGCGGCGGATATGGTCGCGGCTGGCCAGCTCGGGCACCACGCCGCCGTAGGCCTGGTGCATCTCGATCTGGCTGTGCAACGCATGTGACAACAGCACGGGCACGCCAGCGCCCTCCGCATCCACCAGGGCGACGCCGGTTTCATCGCAGGACGATTCAATTCCAAGCACAAGCATCCGGCGAGTTTAGGTGGGTTTGCGAGGCGGCACGGTTGTTGCTCGGCAAACCCGTACGATGAAATCCGGACTCAGCTTTCTGGTTGCAGCTCGCCAATGCGAAATTGGCGAACTGGAGCAGCTTGCGCTGACCAGCGAACTGGTCAGCGTGATTGCGCGCCTGATCCACGCCCTGCAGCGCGAACGCGGGCTGTCCAATGTCTTTCTGGCCTCTGGTGGCGCCCGGCTGGCCGAAGCCCGATGCCGGCAGCGCGCCGAATGCCTGCAGGTCGAAGCCGAGGTGCGCCAGCAATTCGAACATCTGGACACAGCGCCGCGCCAGGGCGGGCACGGCGCGCGGCTGTTCAGTCGCGTGGCCTGGGTGCTGCATGCGCTGGACGCCCTGCCTGCTGTCTGCAGCCAGGTGGACGAACTGAAACTCTCGCCTGCCGAAGTCACGGCCTGGTACGTGCGGCTGATCGCAGGCCTGCTGGCCGTGGTGTTCGAGGCGGCTGACAGCGCCGGTGACCCCGAAATTTCACGTGCACTGGTGGCCATGTTCAATTTCATGCAGGGCAAGGAATTTGCCGGGCAGGAGCGCGCCATTGGCTCGGCGGCGTTCGCCAGCGGGCGCACCGACTCCACCACGCGCCAGCAGTGGTTGCACCTGGTGGAGTCGCAGGAGCGCTGCCTGCAGGTGTTTCGCGACTATGCGCAACCGGCCATCGTGCAGGCCTGGCTGGCCGGGCAGTCGGGTGCAGCGCTGCTGGAAATCGAACGGCTGCGCCGCATTGGCTGCGGGCCCGACGGCGGCATGCTGGACCGCAACCTGAGCCAGGACTGGTTTGACAACTGCACGCAGCGCATGGACGCCATGAAGGTGGTCGAGGAAATGCTCGCCGCCGACCTGCGTGCCCTGTGCGAACGCAAGATCGCCCAGGCCCGGGCCGAGCTGCATGACCAGCAGGTGTTCCTGGACACGCTGTCGCGCGAAAGCGGCACGGATGCCCCGGCCGGCTACGGCCCGCAGCTGGAGCGGTCCATTCTGGGCATGGTGCAGGACCAGGCCCAGCGCCTTCAGGCCATGAGCGATGAACTGCAGACCGTGCGCGCCGCCCTGAACGAGCGAAAGCTGGTTGAGCGCGCCAAGGGCCTGCTCATGGCCACGCGCAAGCTGAGCGAGGACGATGCCCACAAGATGCTGCGCCAGACCGCCATGAGCCAGAACCGCCGTCTGGTGGACGTGGCCGAGACCGTGCTGTCCATGGCCGACTATCTGTAGGGCACCGGCTTGCAGCCAAGGGGTTGTTGCGTCGCACAATTTGCGTGCCCGCCCCAGCTTGGTGCACCAGCTTGGACCGCCTCAAGCCCCCAAACTACGGAAAACCACGGTTTCAACGGCCCAAAAAGCTGGCACGGTTGGTGCTTAACCTGAGTCATAGCCGGGCCAATGGCGGCCCGGCAGCCAGGTTCCTCAAGAGCCTGCACCGGACAACGGCGTCCATTTTTCCGTCTGCTGACTGCAGATGAAAGATGGGCGCCGTTTTGTTTTTCCCTCATCCAGATCAGGAGTTGAACATGACCCAGCAGACCCCAGGCACAGGCCCCGCAGCACCGGCGCGGCGTGATTTCATCCAAAAGGCCGGCGCTACGGCCTTGTTCTCCAGCCTGGGCCACCACGGCGTGTGGGCTGCCGGCTCCGACGCACCCGAGAAGAAGGAAGTCAAGATCGGCTTCATCCCGCTGACCGACTGCGCCAGCG
>CAZUJD010000182.1:0-407 GCA_964620025.1 uncultured Ramlibacter sp.
ATCAGCGCCAGGATCACGATCTTCAGGTTCTTCCACTGGCCGAACGATTCGGTCAGCGGTGCCTTGGACGTCTTGCCTTCAGCCTTCATTTTCTGGAAGGCGGGCGACTCATTCATGCTCAGGCGGATCCACACCGAGATGGCCAGCAGCAGGATGGAGACGATGAACGGAACGCGCCAGCCCCAGTCGGCAAATGCGGCCTCGCCAATGGCGGTACGCGTGCCCAGGATCACCATCAGCGACAGGAACAGGCCCAGCGTGGCCGTGGTCTGGATCCAGGCCGTGTAGGCGCCGCGCTTGCCGTGCGGAGCGTGCTCGGCCACGTAGGTGGCCGCACCGCCGTACTCACCACCCAGGGCCAGGCCCTGCAACAGGCGCAGCACGATCAGGATGATGGGGGCGGCCAC
>CAZUJD010000182.1:417-6627 GCA_964620025.1 uncultured Ramlibacter sp.
GGATGGTGACCAGGAAGGTGTACTTGCGGCCGATCATGTCGCCCAGGCGGCCGAAGAAGATCGCACCGAAAGGTCGCACGATGAAGCCTGCGGCAAATGCCAGCAGCGCGAAGATGAAGGCGGAGCCCGCATCCAGCCCGCTGAAGAACTGCTTGGCAATGATCGCGGCGAGCGAACCGTACAGGTAGAAGTCATACCACTCGAATACGGTGCCGAGCGACGAAGCGAAGATCACTTTCTTCTCTTCGGGCGACATCGGCCGGGCGGCGGCTGTTGTTGACATGGTTTTTGTCTCCAAAAAAGGTTGGCAGCCCCCGACGCGGAGGCTTGGCACGGATTCTTGGAGATCGCTCTGACCCTGCTCTGACGTGAAACCAACAGGGGCTTTCGCCAAACTGATGCGTTTCTGACAGATTAGGGAGAAACCCTCGGGTTTCTTTTCATGATGCGGGCGCGTGCTGCGAAGCCTGCGGGTTAACCCTTGGCCGCGCGCGCAGCACCGGCCGGGCGATCGGCCGCAGATTGCCAGTGAACAGCAAACCAGTCGTCGCCACCGAGGCAGGCACGCAGCATGGGCAGCGCGTCAAAGCCCCAGAACAGCTTGCCGTCCACGGCAAAGGTGGGCACACCGAACAGGCCCAGCGCAATGGCTTCATCGGTGTTGGCCTTCAGACGGGCCTTCACCGCGTCACCCGCGGGATCCTGCTCGGGCTGCAATTGCGCCGCCAGCGCCTGCAGTCGCGCGGGGTCGGCTGCGTCGGCGCCGCCACGCCACACATGGCGCATCACCGTCTCGCACACGTAGCGGTTCACCCGCCCTGAGGCATCGCCGCAGGCCAGCGCCAGACGCAACAAGGCCAGCGGATTGAACGGGTGCGCCGAGGGCATCTGCATGGGCACGCCCTGGGTATGCGCAAGCCACATCACCTGACGGTAGGTCCAGTCACGCTTGCCCGCGATTTCCGCCGGGCCCAGCTGTCCATGGTGCTTGAGCAGACCGGCAAACAGCACGGGCTTGAAGTCCACGTTGTAGCTCAGCCCCTGCAACGCCTCGGGCAGTTTCTCGAACGCCAGGTACGCGTAGGGCGAAATGAAGTCCAGCCAGCAGGTGACCTGTTTCATGCGGTGGTCTCCAGCCGCTGTTCGATCAGCGCCCACACATTGCGCTTGGCTGTGTCGTCCATTCGGCTCCAGCCTGCAATCTCGTCGATGGTGCGCAGGCAGCCCAGGCAGTACCGGCGCTGGTCGTCCATGCGGCACACGGACACACACGGCGAAGGCACACCCACCTCGCCGTCACGGGCGTCCTGGCGCACCCGGGCAGCCAGGCGAGTCAGCATGATGGAGCTGTGCAACGGTGTCATGCCGGGGCCTGCACCACGTCGGCCACCGGCGCACCGGTCAGCGCTGCCAGGTCCTGTGGCCGCAGCTTGAAGACGCCATGCGGATGGCCGGCCGCGGCCCACACTTCGTCAAAGCGCAGCAGGTCCTGGTCGATCAGTGTCACCGGCGGTGTTGCATGGGCCACGGGCGGCACGCCGCCAATGGCGTAGCCGGTCTTGGCGCGGACAAATTCGGCGTCGGCGCGCCCTGTCTTGCCTACCATGGCGTCCACCTTCTTCTCGTCCACGCGGCGATCGCCGGAGGCAATCACCAGCACGGCCGCGTCATCCGACTTCCGCCTGAAGATGATGCTCTTGGCGATCTGGCCCACGGCAATGCCCAGGGCATCGGCCGCCTGCTGCGCCGTGCGCGCGGCGTCATCCAGCATCACGGGGCCATGGGGATGGCCCTTGTCCTGCAGGTAGCGGGCGACACGCTGCACGCTGTCCGGCAATGAATGTAATTCGGATCCACACATGCCGCCGATCTTACGCGGCGGGCACTGCCCCCTGCTCGGCCCGGTCCTTGAGGCCACGCAGCGTCGCCGGCAGGCCCCGGCGCACATCCTGCCCGACAGTGCGCCGCAGCCAGCCGGCCAGCCAGCCGTGAAAGCTCACGCGGTGGGTCACCTGCACGCCCCCGTCCATCGGACGCAGCAGGTGCTCAAATCGCATGACGTTGCCCAGTACCGGGCATTCCACCGTGAAATGCCGCCCGGGCTCGGCCTGCACCACCCGCATGGCCACGGTGAAGCCCTTGCGCGGGGTCAACCGCCCCCTGGCGCCCACAGCCAGCGGACCGTCCAGTGACGCACGGCGCGTGTCCGGGTCCCACTGCGGCCAGCGGGGCACGTCGGCCCAGACGGCATAGACAGCGCCGGCTGTCGCCGCGACATGAATGCTCTCTTCAATGGCGTTGTTCATGGACGCGATGCTAGGGACGCGACGGCCGTGCGTCTTGGAAAATTCCGACACCGCCGTCAGCGCGCGTAGAACCGGGGTGCCAGCTGGCTGGCACCCAGCGCCATGCCCGTGGCCGCATCCGCAGCGCGCACCAGGCACTCGCGCGGCGCGGCACCGGCCAGCAGGCGGTATTCGCGGGCCATGTGGGCCTGGTCGAAGAAGCCCGCACGCAGCGCGTGCTGCGACAGCGGTTCAGTGTCGTGCGACAGGCGCGCGCGCACACTGGCATGCAGTCGTGCCAGGCGCTGCAGGAATACTGGCGTGACGCCCAGTTCAGCCTGGCACGCACGCTGCCACTGGCGCTCGGACCAGCCCACCGGCGGGAGCGCCAGCGCCCCCTGCACCCTGTACACACCGTGCGTCTCCCGTACCCCGTGCGCCAGAGCGGCGGCAAAGCGCAGGGCACTGCTGCGCGGAGCGCGCGCGGCGCTCAACGCGCGGCTGAGCCGGCCGAACAACGCCGCGGCCAACGATGCATCGGACGGGGCATCTCCCAGCTGCTTGTGCAGCGCATCCGCATCCAGCCCCAGCAGGGCGGGCGCCACCGTGCCGTCCGCAAACTGCGAGGCGGGTTCACCGGTCAGCAATGGAAGCACGCTGGCGCGGCACAGCAGGCTGGCGCACACGGTGCCGGGCCCGGCAACCGTGATGCGCGCCGTGCCTGCGCTGCCCAGCCCCGCGAGCGCGCCCGCATTCAGGGTCTGCGCGCTGCCCTGCAAGGCGCCGCGGTGCACCAGCGTGAAGATGGCCAGCGCATGGGCCGGCGTGACCACCTGCTGCGCCTGCGCCGTGCGCAGTACCGTGACTCCCAGCGCGTGCGCCGACAGGTGGCGGGGCGCGGGGATGAAGCGCATGGCGCGTCAACCCGCCCGCTTGTTCAGCAGGGCCGTCGAGGCACGCGAGTTCGGCTTGCGGCCCAGGTGGTCGCTGATGTACTTGCCCGCATCAATCAGCTTGTCCAGGTCGATGCCGGTGTCAATCCCCATGCCGTGCAGCATGTAAACCACGTCTTCGGTCGCCACGTTGCCCGTGGCGCCCTTGGCGTAGGGACAGCCCCCCAGACCCGCTGCAGAGGTGTCGTACTGCCACACACCCATTTCCATCGTAGCCAGCGTGTTGACCAGGGCCTGGCCGTAGGTGTCATGGAAGTGGCCCGACACATCATTGATGTCGTAGTGCTTCAGCGCCGCTTCCATCGCCCGCTGCACCTTCACCGGAGTTCCCACGCCAATGGTGTCGGCCACGCCCACGTGCTGGACGCCAATCTGCTTCATCAGCCGCGCGACCATCTCCACCCGCTCGGGTGCTATGTCGCCTTCATACGGGCAGCCGACCGCGGTGGAAATGGCGGCGCGCACGTAAATGCCCTGGGCACGCGCGGCCTGCACCACGGGTGCGAAACGCTCGATGCTCTCGGCGATCGAGCAATTGATGTTCTTCTGGCTGAAGGCCTCGCTGGCCGCGCCAAAAACAACAATCTCGTCGGGCTTGCTGGCCACGGCGGCCTCAAAGCCCTTCATGTTGGGCGCGAGAACCGAATAGCGCACGCCGGGCTTGCGGGTGATGCCCGCCATGACCTGGGCGTTGTCGGCCATTTGCGGCACCCATTTGGGGCTGACAAAGCTGGTGACCTCGATTTCCTTCAGGCCGGCGTCCTGCAGGCGGTGGACCAGGCCGATCTTGACCTCGGCGGGCACGGGCTCCTTTTCGTTTTGCAGGCCGTCACGCGGGCCGACGTCCACAAGTTTGACCCTGGCGGGAAGTTTCATCGTAGTACTCCTGTGTTCTCAGTAGCCGCGTGATCTGTCCACCACGCCGGCCAGTGCTGCAATGGGCTCGCCCCGGGCGACAGCGGCGATCTTTCCTGCGATCTGAGCGATGGTTTCGTCGCGCAGCGTGCGGGCCGATGTGTGCGGCGTGACGGTGATTTTCGGGTGCTTCCAGAAAGGGTGCTCCGCCGGCAGCGGCTCGGTGCGGAAGACATCCAGCGCGGCCCCAGCCAGGTGGCCGCTGTCCAGCAGCGCCAGCAGATCCTCTTCCACCAGGTGCGCGCCGCGGGCGACGTTGACCACATAGCCGCCCGGCTGCAGCCTGGACAGCGTGTCCCGGTTGAGGATGTCGCGGGTTTGCGGAGTAAGCGGCACCAGGCACACCAGGAACCGCGACGCGGCCAGAAAGTCGTTCAACTGGTCCATGCCGCTGAAGCCGCGCACGCCGTCGATCGTCCTGGCCGAGCGGCTCCAGCCATTGACCGGAAAGTCGAACTGCGCCACGGCGCGCGCCACGCGTTCGCCCAGCACACCCAGGCCCATGACGCCCACGGGATACTCGCTGCGCGAGCGCGGTTTGCGGAACGACCATTTGCCCTGCGACGTATCGGCTTCGTACCCGTCCAGCTCGCGGAAGTGGCGGATGATGGCGTGGCAGACAAACTCGGCCATCTGCACAGACATGCCGGCGTCGTCCAGCCGCACGACAGTGGCCGCAGCAGGCAGCTTGAGCCTGAGCAAAGCGTCCACGCCGGCCCCGGTATTGAAAATGCCCTTGAGCGCAGGCTGCTCGTCCATGAACTGTTGCGGTGGCGACCACACGACGGCATGGTCGGCCGGTGGCGCGCCAGGCGTCCATTCGGAAATGTCGATGCCCGGCAATGCGGCGCGAAAACCTGCAAGCCAGGGCTCGGCCTTGGTATGGGTGCAGCAGAAGGTGATACGCATCCGGTGATTGTCGTGCCGCGGCAATGCCCCGTGAGGCCGGGCGGTTGATCAGGCCGCGAGCTTGAGCAGCTCGGCGCCCTCGGCCACCTGGTCACCGGGCGCGTACAGCAGTTCGGCGACCGTGCCGTCGGCCGGCGCGGCGATGGTGTGTTCCATCTTCATGGCCTCCATCACAGCCAGCGCCTGACCCTTGGCAACCTTGTCACCTGCCTTGACCGCGAAGGACACCACCTTGCCGGGCATGGGCGCCGTCAGGCGGCCGGCTTCGGCATGGGCCTCACCCGCATGGGCCAGCAAATCGACATTGAGGATCTGGGTGGCGCCATGCGGCGCGAACACATGATCGGTCTCGCCCTGGGCGTACACCTGCACCGTGGCGCGCTGTCCGGCAAACTGCACATCCAGCCCCTGCGCCGTCGCCGCGAACTGCAGCGTGCCTGACACACCGCCCACGCTCAGGTGAAGCGCACCGTCATGCAGGTAGCTCAGCTCACCCGGTTGCGCTTCGCCCCGGAACTCAAACGCAAAACGGCGCAGGGTGACGCCATGGGAGCGCCAGCCGTCCCGACGGCTGAACGGATCGGCACCTTCGGTCGATGTCTCGTCCAGCAACGCCTTGGCCACCGCGGCGGCGGCGGCCAGCGGCAGGCCGACCGGTTCCTGATGGAACAGCACGGCCTGCTCGCGCGGAATGAGGGCGGTATCCAGGTTGGCTTGCGCAAACGACGCGCTTTTCACCACATGCCGCAGGAACTGCACATTGGTCGCCAGGCCCACGATGTGGGTCTGGGCCAGCGCAGCGTCCAGCCGGGCCAGCGCCTGTTCGCGCGTGTCGCCATGCACGATCAGCTTGGCGATCATGGAGTCGTAGAACGGGCTGATGGCGTCGCCTTCGCGCACGCCATCGTCCACGCGCACCAGCCCCCGCTCGAATGCCGTGCAGGCCGGCTTGCGGTACACCGACAGCGTACCGGTGGCCGGCAGGAACTGGTTGTCGGGGTTTTCGGCGCAGATGCGGGCCTCGATCGCATGGCCCGAGATGCGCAGCTCGTCCTGCTTCAGGGGCAAAGGCTCGCCCGACGCCACCCGCAGCTGCCACTCCACCAGATCCAGGCCGGTGATGGCTTCAGTGACCGGGTGCTCCACCT
>CAZUJD010000183.1:0-5568 GCA_964620025.1 uncultured Ramlibacter sp.
CCGGTGTGTTGAGCACGTCAGGCAGCAGGCCTGCCCCGTGCAGCTGCCAGGCGACGGATTGGGCGGCAATCGCCAGCGCCCCCAGCAGCCACAGCCAGGCGCCCCACCCCGCCGTCAGCCGCACGACGACCAGCATGACGGCAATGCCATGCAGCACGCCAAAGTAAATGAAGGTCCTGGGGTACATGAAGTACGAGCCCGCCGTGACCAGCAGCGCGCAGCCCGCCACCTGGGCCCAGCGCTTCCAGAACCGGGACCAGCTTTGCCCCTGCGCCACCGCCACGGCCTGCCCCAGCCCGGCGCAAAACAAAAACAGGCTGACGATGGCCGTGCGCTGCAAGGTCCAGAAAGGGTCACGGTAAAAGTCCTGTTTCAGCCAGCCGAAATGGTTGAGGTCAAAGCAGAAGTGGAACGCCGTCATCCAGACGATGGCGAACCCACGCAGGGCGTCGATGGCGTCAAGGCGATGGGCAGTCATGGCGGCAAGTGTAGAGGCCCTGCCCGGCTTTAAAATCCGGCTCCATGTCCCTGCTCAGCCACCAGCTGGAATTGCTGGCCCCCGCCCGCGACGCCGACATCGGCATGGAAGCCATCAACCATGGCGCCGACGCCGTGTACATCGGCGGTCCCGGCTTTGGCGCCCGGGCCAGCGCCGGCAACGACCTGCGCAGCATCGAGCGGCTGTGCAGGCATGCGCACCGCTTTGGCAGCCGCATCTTCATCACGCTGAACACCATCCTGCGCGACGACGAGCTGGAGCCCGCGCGGCGCATGGCCTGGGACGTGTACAACGCCGGGGCCGACGTGCTGATCGTGCAGGACATGGGCCTGCTGGAGATCGACCTGCCGCCCATCCAGCTGCATGCCAGCACCCAGACCGACATCCGCACCGTGGACAAGGCCCGCTTTCTGCAGGACGCGGGGTTTTCGCAGATCGTTCTGGCGCGGGAGCTGACGATCGAGCAGATCCGCGAGATCCACGGCGCGCTGGACGCCGAGCGCTGCAAGCTGGAGTTCTTTGTGCACGGCGCGCTGTGCGTGGCCTACAGCGGCCAGTGCTTCATCAGCCATGCCCACACCGGGCGCAGTGCCAACCGGGGTGACTGTTCGCAGGCCTGCCGCCTGCCGTACGAGGTGATCGACAGCCAGGGCCGCATCGTCGCGCACGAAAAGCACGTGCTGTCCATGAAGGACAACAACCAGAGCGCCAACATGGCCGCGCTGGTGGAGGCCGGCGTGCGCAGCTTCAAGATTGAAGGCCGCTACAAGGACATGGCCTATGTCAAGAACATCACAGCCCACTACCGCAAGCTGATCGACGAGGTGATCGAATCGCGTGAGGGCTCCACAGACCCCAGGCACCCCCCGCTGGCACGGGCCTCCAGCGGACGGACCACGTTCACCTTCACCCCGGACCCCAACCAGAACTTCAACCGCGAGTTCACCGATTACTTCGTCAATGGCCGCAAGGACGACATCGGCGCCTTTGATACCCCCAAGAACCCCGGCCAGGCCATCGGCTGGGTCAGCAAGGTCGGCGCGGACTGGGTCGAGCTGGAATGCAGCGATTCCGCCACCGTGCTGCACAACGGTGACGGCCTGTGCTACTACGACCTGCAGAAGGAACTGGTGGGTCTGGCGATCAATCGCGCCGAACCGGCGGGCCCGAACGGCCAGGCCAAAGGTCACTGGCGCGTGTACCCCAAGGACGCCGTTGCCGGCCTGAAAGACCTGCGCCGCGGCACGGAAATCAACCGCAACCGTGACATGGACTGGGTACGCACGCTGGACAAGAAATCCAGCGACCGGCGCATTGGCGTCTGGGCCGCCCTGTCTGAAACCACCGATGGCTTCCGTCTGGCGCTGACCGATGAAGACGGGCATGGCGGCACGGCCGACGTGGCCCTGGCCAAACAACCCGCCCGCGAGGCTTCAACGGCCGAGGCCGGCCTGCGTGAGCACCTGGCCCGTTTCGGCAGCACGATTTTTGAGCCGCTGGACATCCAGCTGAACCTGTCCCAACCCTGGTTTGTGCCGGCGTCGGTGCTCAACGCCCTGCGTCGCGACGCAGTCGCCGCCCTGGAATCCGCGCGCGCCGCCGCTTACCAGCGCCCGCTGCGGGCCCAGCCGGTGGAGCCCCCCGTGCCCTACCCGGAAGACACGCTGACCTACCTGGCCAATGTATTCAACAGCAAGGCGCACGACTTTTATGCCAGGCACGGTGTGAAGGTGATCGGCGCGGCCTATGAAAGCCACGAGGAAGAAGGCGAAGTCAGCCTGATGATCACCAAGCACTGCGTGCGCTGGTCCATGAGCCTGTGCCCCAAGCAGGCCAAGGGCGTGATCGGAGTCAAGGGCACGATCAGGGCCGAACCCATGCAGCTGGTCAATGGCAAGGAAAAACTCACCCTGCGCTTTGACTGCAAGCCGTGCGAGATGCATGTGGTGGGCCGCATGAAAAAGTCCGTGATGAACCAGCGCGAGCGTGACATGGCTCAGGCCACGGCCGTGCCGATGAAGTTCTATCGCACCCGGCCGGCGCAACCGGGCTGACCCTGCACCTGACCGCGCGCTAGGACGAGGTGTCGCAGAACGTGAGGCGGTTGCCAAAAGGGTCTGTAACCTGCATGTCCAGGCCCCAGGGACGGGTTTCGATGCCGGGCCGGGCATAGGTGTACTGGCGCTGGATCAGTTCCTGCTGGAACTCCTGCAAGGCCAGGGTTTCTATGCGCACTGCGGCCCCCGGGCTTGCGTCGCCATGGTGGGCCGACAGGTGCAGCACACAGCCCGCGCGCGACACCTGCATGTACAGCGGCAGGCCTGGTTCGAACCGGTGCTCCCAGTCCACCGTAAAGCCGAGGAAGTCAACGTAGAACTCGCGCGCCTTGGCCTCGTCAAAGATGCGCAGGATCGGGGTCACCTGGGTGAAGCGCATGGTCAGACCACCATGGGCGTGACGGCGCCATCCATGGCCAGTACGGCGCCCGTGATGTAGCTGGCCCTGGAAGATGCCAGGAACACCACCGCGTTGGCGATTTCCTGCGGGTCGGCCAGCCGGCGCAGCGGCATGCGTTCGCGGGCCTGGCCCAGCGCTTCTTCAACACTGACCTGACGCAAACGGGCGTCGGCGGCCAGGCCTTCCTGCAGGCGGTCAGTCAGTGTCAGGCCGGGATTGACGGCATTCACCCGCACCCCCAGGGGCGCGTACGCGGCCGCCAGGCCGGCGCTGGCGAGCATCAGCGCGGCATTGGCAGCGCCTCCGGCCAGGTGGGTGGGTGTAGCCACCTTGCCACCGGCCCCCACCACATTGACAACAGCCCCACGCCCTGCAGCGCCCATGCGCTTGAGCAGCGGGTCCATCACATGAACGTAGGAGAAGAATTTGGCCTGCATCGCGTCATGCCAGTCCTGCGGCGTGAGTTCGCCAAAGGGCGTGCGGCGGGCCGCGCCCGCGCTGTTGACCAGCACCTGCACCGGTCCGCCACGTTCCCAGGCAGCCTCGACCACGGCGTTGGCCGCCCCGGCATCCCGCAGATCAGCCGACAGGCCCCTGGCCTCATGGCCCTGCGCGGCCAGCCGGGCGACGGCCGCATCCAGCCCGGCCTGCGACCGGGCCACCAGCGTGACGCGGGCGCCTTCGGCGCAAAAAGTTTCGGCACAGGCAAAGCCTATGCCCTTGCTGCCACCGGTGATGAGTACGTGACAGCCCTTGAGTTGCAGGTCCATGTTGCTCCTTGCCTGGGGAGCCCCGAGGATAGCGGCCCTAGCGGATCAGCGTGGACTTGCCAAAAATGCTGCCCACCAGGTCAACCGCCAGCAGCGCCGTCCGGTTGCGCGTGTCCATGGCCGGATTGATTTCCACCACATCAACCGAGCCCAGCCGCCCCGTGTCGGCAATCATTTCCATGCACAGCTGCATTTCACGGTAGGTCGGTCCACCGGGCACGGCGGTGCCCACGCCGGGGGCATCTCCCGGGTCCAGGCAGTCCACGTCAAAGCTCACGTGCAGGTGGGTGTCTTCATCCACGTCCTGCAGCACTTCGGTCATGGTGTTGCGCATGCCGTGTTCGTCGAGGTGGCGCATGTCAAACACCTGAAGGTCCAGCCGCTGGATGGCGCGGCGCTCTTCGGCATCCACAGAGCGGATGCCCACAAAATCAATCGCGTCAGCGGCGATGGCCGCCCGCTGCCCGCTCCAGCCCACCAGGGCTTCGGGACCATGCCCCAGCAGACAGGACACCGGCATGCCGTGCAGGTTGCCGCTTTCACTGCTGTCGGTGGTGTTGACATCGGCATGGGCGTCCAGCCAGATCACGCGCAAAAGCTTGCCACGCGCCCGGCAGTGGCGGGCCACGGCGCTGATCGAACCGATGGCCAGGCTGTGGTCACCCCCCATGAGCAGGGGTACGGCGCCGGCGCCCAGCGCCAGCGTGACGGCGTCGTCGATCGCGCGGTTCCAGCCGACCACCTCGTCCAGGCCACGTGCCAGGGCAGCGACTTCCGGCGGCACCGCACCCGGCGCCGGCATGGGCAGGTTGCCCCAGTCTTCCACCTCGGCATCCTGGGCGCGCAGCGCCTGCACCAGGCCGGCCACACGCAATGCGTCCGGTCCCATGCGGCACCCCGGCACACTGGCCCCCACATCCGCCGGAGCACCGATCAGCACCACCCTGGTCATTCCCTCAGCTCCGGTCATTCAATCTCGCGCCCGTTCAGCAGGCGGCGCAGGCCTTCGGACTCCTGCAGCAGGGTGGGCGCAGATTCAGCGTAACCCTCGATCAGCCACTGTGTGGCTTGCTGCTCGTCGGCAAACACCCTCAGCCGCACTCCCAGCTGCTGGGCCGCGCCCTCACTGCGGCGGGTGATGCGCGACGGCTGGACCACTGAAGCCAGGCGATCCAGATGGCACAGGTTTCGCCCGACCAGTTCCCCCAGGAACACCTGCTCCTCGGGGGCGAGTTCGCCGTCGATTCCACGCAGGTCGAACAGCACGTTGCGGTCGGACCAGAACACCGTTTCCGCCTCAACCATGTCCACCAGCTCGATGAAATCCTGGATCAGCGCCTTGCCCGTGGGCCGGACGCACACGAACTCGGGTCGGCGATCGATGGAGACGGCAAGCTGCATGGCGGCCTTGTGTGGCTTGGGTGCTACATGCTAGACCGGATTGATCCGTCGCGGGTGTGAAGAATTGGACAGCCTGAGATCGCCACCCGAAGCTGCAGGACTCACAACGGTACGGGCTCTGCCCGCACGCTGCCCCGTTAGGCATGCCAGCTGGCATGCCCAAGCCAGGGCCCGACCAGCAGGACTCCCAGCGCCCAGGGCAGGATCATGGCCGCCAGCAGCAATGAAACGATCAGTGCTCCCCAGAGCAACATGACTCCCGGATGGCCCAGCACCACCTGGATGCTGGTCAGGCCGGCGGTGATGGCGTCCGTGTCGCGGTCCAGGATCATCGGAATCGACACCACGCAGGTGGAAAACACCAGCGCCGCAAACACGCCGCCCACCACCGAATACACGGCCACGAACTCCCAGTTGACGGGGTTGAAGATGGCCTGCACC
>CAZUJD010000183.1:5578-6601 GCA_964620025.1 uncultured Ramlibacter sp.
GTGCAGGTGAACCCGAGCACACTGGCCTGGTCGGTGGACGGCATGCCCGTGTTGAAGAACACGGCAAACACCACGAGTGACGCCCTGCCCCACAGCAATTCAAGCACCACCAGCACCAGCACCAGCATGCCCATGCTGCCCAGGTGGGTGTCCCAGCAGGTCAGTGAGGCCCCCAGGTCCTGCGGCTGGCCGACAGCGCGCCGTCGGCTCGATTCATAAAGGCCCATGGCCAGGAACGGGCCCACCAGGAAGCAGCCCGAGACAAATGACATGGTGTATTCGGGCAGGCTGCGAAAGACGGCCCCCAGCAGCACCGCCATGAGCCAGAAGCACACACCGAAGACCAGAGACACCTTCCAGGCCGCCGCCAGGTCACGGGCGCCCGCGTTCAGCCAGACAAACGGGTCGCGCCAGCGCAGGGCGTGGAGCCGGTTGTCGGCCTGCGGGCCGGAGGGCATGGGGTTGGCGGTGGCATTCATGACGGATCCTGATTTGGGCAGCAGCGATCTTGCATGCCGGCGGCCCGGCGTCAATCGGTGCTTGCCGCCAGCCCGAGGTCGCACAGCATGTGGACCTTGTTGACAAAGCCCTCACCCAGGGCGACGGCGCGCGGCTCAATGCCGAACGCCACAAAACCGCAGCGTTCGTACAGGTGCTGCGCGGTTGCATTGCCCTGGGTCACAGTCAGCAACACCTGCCGCACGCCCGGGCGCTGGCGGGCCAATGCGAGCGCAGACCGCACCAGCAGGCGGCCGAAGCCCGCGCCGCGGTGCGCTGGCGAAACAAACATGCCGAACAACGTTGCCTTGTGCCGGGCCCTGTCGCGCTGCTCAAAGGTCAAGCCGGCCACGCCGGCCAGGGTATCGCCCACAAATGCCCCCAGGACCACCTCGGCCGCATGGGGATCAACGGACAGCCGGGCCTGCCACCAGGCCAGTGGCAGGGCTTCACGCTCGGCTGTGCTGGAGGTGAAAGCGTCAGGATGGTGTGCGTAGGCGTCCAGCATCAGCGCTCGGTAGGCCA
>CAZUJD010000184.1:0-6506 GCA_964620025.1 uncultured Ramlibacter sp.
ACACCTCGTCGACGTACATCTTGGCCACGCGCCGGGCCGTGTCGCCGGTGTTGTGGTCGTGCTCGGTGTCGATCACCATGCTTTCCAGCACGCCCTTCATCTTCACTTCCACTTCGTCCAGCAGCTTCTCCAGCTCGCCGGGTTCGATGAAATCCGCGATGTTGTCGTTGGAATGGAAACGCTTGCGGGCGGCCTTGATGCGCTCGCGGATCTTCACGGACACCGGTGTGCCAGTCTCGTCGTCGGCTGCGTTCATGGGAGGTTCGGCTTTCATCAGCATCCAAAGATGCTAACACCGGCGTATCCGCAGGCCAATCACTGGGGGCTTTGGCCTGACGGGGCCGCACCCGGCGGGTCGGCCAGCAACGCTTGCAGATCCTGCAGGGCGCTGGCCTCGTGCAGGGGCTTGTCGTACCGGATGCGCAGCATGCGCGGAAAGCGCACGGCGATACCGCTCTTGTGCCGGGGGCTGCGGCTGATGCCTTCAAAACCCAGCTCGAACACCAGCGAAGGCCGCACACTGCGCACGGGGCCGAATTTCTCCAGCGTGGTCTTGCGGATTACGGCGTCCACTTGCCTGAACTCTTCATCGGTCAAGCCCGAATAAGCCTTGGCAAAGGCTACCAGCTGCAACGCCCCGGGCCTTGCGGGCTCGCGCCGCGCCATGGCATCCAGCACGGCGTCGGCCTCGTCCTTGCCCTGCGGCTGGCGGCTCCAGACTGCGAAGGTGTAGTCGGTATAGACCGACGCACGCCGCCCGTGGCCAGCCTGGGCGTAGATCAGCACGCAGTCGATGGCCATGGGATCGACTTTCCATTTCCACCAGAGGCCATCAGCCTTGGTACTGCCTGTGCCATAGGCGGCGTCCAGGCGTTTGAGCATCAGCCCTTCGACGCCCCTGTCGCGGGACTGCTGGCGCAACTGCGCAAAGCCGGTCCATGACGCGGCGGTCACTACCGGCGACAGATGAATCCCGGAGCCCTGCAGCAAGCCCTGCAACCGTGCACGGCGCTGCTGCTGCGGCAATGCCCGCACGTCCACCCCGTCCTCTTCCAGCAGGTCGTAGGCCATGAAACTTACCGGCGTATCGGCCAGGAGCCTTTTTGTCAGCGTCTTGCGGCCAATGCGCTGCTGCAGCAAGGCAAACGGCGCCGGGCCGTCCCGCCAGACCAGGATCTCACCGTCCAGCACCGTGCCGTTGGGCAAGGACTGCGCCAGCGCCACCAGCTCCGGGAAACGGTCCGTCACCAGTTCTTCACCCCGCGACCACACCCATACCTGCCCTGCCCGGCGCACGATCTGGCCGCGTATGCCGTCGTATTTCCATTCCACCTGCCATTGCGTCACCGGACCCAGGCGCTGGTCCAGCGCCTGCACGGGTGCATCCAGCGGGTGCGCCAGAAAAAAAGGGTACGGCTGGCCGTTGTCCCGGGGGGCAGTGGCGTCGTCACCCCGCGCAATCAGCGCCTGGTAGCGTGCGGCCGACGGCATGGCTTTGCCGTCGGTGTAGCCCATCATGCGCTGTGCCACGCGGCTCGCGTCCACACCAGCATGTGCGGCCAGCGCACGCTGCACCAGCAGCTTGCTCACTCCGACGCGAAAGCCGCCCCCCACCAGCTTGATCAGCAGAAAGCGGCCCTGCGCGTCCAGTTCGGCCCAGTAGCTGCGCACGCGCGCTGCTACTTCTTCCTCAGGCAGGCCGCGCAGTGGGAGCAGCCGCTGCTCAACCCATTCAGCCAGGCCCACATCCGACACCACGCCCGGCAGCGGCAGCACATGGGCAATGGTCTCGGCCAGGTCGCCAACCGCCTGGTAGCACTCTTCAAACAGCCAGTCTTCGATGCCTGCCATACCGCAGGCCAGCGCTCGCAGGCGCGCCGTGGCCACCACCTGGCGCGGCTTGCCGCCAGCCAGGAAATACACGGCCCAGGCCGCGTCATGCGCGGGGGCCACGGCAAGGTAGTGCTGCAGTGCCTCGACCTTGGCGTTGGTGGACGTGGTGGCATCCAGCGTATTGAACAGGCGGGCGAAGGCTTTCATGCGGCGTCGCCACCATCGGGCAGCCCGTCGCCGTATTCCGTCTCGAACGCCTGCGCCTGCAACCCCAGGCCACCCAGGTAGCGCACCATGACGGCCACGCTGCCGTGCGTGACGATGACACGCTGTGCTCCGGTGGCCCGGATGGCCTCCACCAGCCCCGGCCAGTCGGCATGGTCGCTCAGTACAAAGCCGCGGTCGTAACCGCCCCGCCGCCGCGCGCCACGCAGTTGCATCCAGCCGCTGGCAAAAGCGTGGCTTGCCTCGCCGAAGCGACGGCCCCACGCGCCCGCGCTGGCGCCCGGCGGTGCCAGGACGAGTGCACGCTTGAGGCTGGCCTTGTCCATGTCCTGCACGGCCTGGGTGACTGGCAGGGCCACGCCGGCCTCGCGGTAAGCCCGGTTCAGCGGCTCCACGGCGCCGTGCACCACCACGGGCCCGATGCCGGGGTCCACACCCGCCAGCAGGCGCTGCGCCTTGCCGAAGCTGTAGCACGACAGCACACTGGCCCGCCCTGCCAGCACATTGGCCTGCCACCAGGTGTTGATCTCGTCAAAGATGACGCGGTCGTCAGGCCAGCGGTAGATGGGCAGACCGAAGGTCGATTCGGTGATGAACACATCGCAGCACACCGGTTCAAATGGCGCGCAGGTGGGGTCGGGCGCCACCTTGTAGTCACCACTGGCCACCCAGACCTGGCCGCCATGCTCCAGCCGTACCTGGGCCGAGCCCAGCACATGACCAGCCGGGTGCAATGACACAGTGACGCCGTGGTGAACAATGCGTTCGCCGTAAGGCAGCAGCTGCAGGTTGATGTCGCCCAGCCGCGCACGCAGCACGCCTTCGGCCGGGGCAGCCGCCAGGTAGTGGCCGTGGCCTGTTCGTGCGTGGTCCGCATGGGCGTGGGTGATCACGGCCCGCTGCACCGGCCGCCAGGGATCGATGTAGAAATCGCCCTGCGGGCAGTACAGGCCCTGGGGGCGTTGCACGACCAGGTCGGCGCTCAGAGGTACTCCTTGCCGTGCACCAGCAACGCCAGACGCATCAGGCCCAGCGCGATTCGTTCCAGCACGCGTTCGCGCAGCGACCTGTTGGCAAACTGTGCCGGATCCATGCGCGTGCCGGCCTCCTGCATGGCGCCCAGCAACCGGCCACGCAATGCACCTGCGAAGTCTGCGTCGTCCACCACCACATTGGCTTCTCGCGCCAGCAGCATGCTCAGCGGGTCCAGGTTGGACGATCCCACCGTGGCCCAGTGCCCGTCCACCACCGCCACCTTGGCATGCAGGAAACTCGGCGCGTATTCGTGGATCTCCACACCCGCCTGCAACAGCGCACCGTACACCGGGCGTGATGAGTAGTACTGCATGAAGTACTCGTACTTGCCCTGCAAAAGCAGCTGCACACGCACGCCACGCTGGGCTGCGCGGATCAGTGCCTTGCGCATCTTGCGCCCCGGCACGAAGTACGCGTTGGCGATGATGACCTCGCTGCGCGCCGTGCTGATGGCACGGCGGTAGGCACGCTCGATGCGGCTGCGGTGACGCACGTTGTCGCGCAGGACCAGCGCAGCACGCGCCAGCGCCCCCGCCGGTTCGGCCACCTGCGGCTGCGCTGTGGCATGGGATTCGCGCAGAGATTCGAGCGCACCCACCAGCTGGCGCGCGCGCAGGCGCCGCGCCGCCTGCATGCGTTGCCACAGCACGCTCATGGTGTCCTCGATTTCAGCCACCAGCGGGCCACGTACCTGCACGGCAAAGTCAAAGCGCGGCGCGCTCAGGACGCCATGGTTGGGGTCGTGAAAATCGTCCAGGATGTTGATGCCGCCACAAAATGCCGTGCGGCCGTCCACCACACACAGCTTGCGGTGCAGGCGCCGCCAGCGACCGGGCACAAGCAGCCCCAGGGTGCCGGGTGGTGAGTACAAGGACCATTGCACGCCCGCCGCGGCAAAGCGCTCGGGCCATGGGTGCGGCAGCTGCTCCGTGCCGAAGCCATCCGCCACCACGTGCACGGTCACCCCCCGACGGGCGGCATCCATCAGGGCCTGTGCCACCCCGGCGCCGGTTCCGGTGAGATCAAATATGTAGGTCTCCAGCCGCACCTGCTGCCGGGCCGCATTGATGGCTTCGATCAGGGCCGGAAAGAACGCCAGGCTGCCTTCCAGCAGCCGCACTTCGTGACCGTCGCGCAACTGGGGGGTGGCGTGCGACACGGTTGACCTACAACGCAAACTCCGCGATCAGCGGCAGATGGTCGGACATGCGCCACCAGATGCGCCCCCTGGGTATCTCTACCCCCAGCGGCCTGAGCCCACGCGCGTACACAAAATCCAGCTGCGCCAGAGGCAACCGGGCCGGGAACGTCATCTGCCGCTCGCCCGTGTGGTCGTGCAGTCCCATGGCGTTCAGGGCCGGTCGCAGCCGGGCACCCCAATCGTTGAAATCACCAGCCACCACCAGGCGTTCACCCGCAGGCACCTCGCGGGCAATGAACTGTTCCACCTGCGCCACCTGGCGGATGCGGCTGCCCGGAATCAGGCCCAGATGCAACACGATGAAATGGACGCGGTGGCCATGCGCCTGAACGACGACATGCAGCAGGCCACGCTGCTCCAGACGATGGTCGGACATGTCTTCGTGCCCCTGCGACACCACGTCCCAGCGCGACAGCAGGGCATTGCCATGCTCGCCGTGGCGGGTGACCGCGTTGGTCTGGTACACGGCGTGATAGCCCTCGGGGGCCAGGAACTCGGCCTGCGGCAATTCGGGCCAGCTCTTGAAATAACGCTGCTCGCGGCGATGGACCTTGCGCACCTCCTGCAGGCAGACCACGTCGGCGTCCAGTTGCTCGACCGCGTGGCCGAGGTTGTGGATTTCCAGCCGCCTGGCCGGGCCAATGCCCTGCACGCCCTTGTGGATGTTGTAGGTGGCGACACGAAGTATGTCCATGCGCAAACCTTAACGCAAAAAATGCGGCAGCATCAGGATCGCCTCGGCGTTGGATGGCGAGAAGCAGGTGTCGGCGGCAGCCTGCCAGGGCAGCCACTGGCTGTCAGTGTGTTCGCCGGGATTCAGGCGCACCGGCGTGCCTGCGGGCACCTGCAAGCCAAAAACATGCTCGGTGTTGCGCGTGACGCCTGGTGAATAGCGGTGCAACCACGCGGGGTAGATGTCATAGACATTTTCCAGCTGCCAGTCGGCCAGGCTGGCACGCATCCGGTTGCCTGGCGCGCAGTCAATGCCGGTTTCTTCGGCCACTTCGCGGATGGCGGTCTGGATGAATGGTTCATCCGGGGTGTCTTTGGATCCGGTGACCGACTGCCAGGTGCCGGCATCAGCACGGCGGATCAGCACGTCCAGCGCCGGGGTATGGATCACCACCAGCACGGATTCGGGAATTTTGTAGCGGCGATTCATGAAAAAGGGCGCCCGACGGGCGCCCTTTCATTTTGCCGCAAGGCAGCGTCAGGCCGGGACGGGGTTGCGCAGCTTGATGTGCAGTTCGCGCAGCTGCTTTTCGTCCACCGGGCTCGGGGCCTGCGTCAACAGGCACTGGGCGCGCTGGGTTTTGGGGAAGGCGATCACGTCGCGGATGGATTCGGCGCCGGTCATCAGCGTCACGATCCGGTCCAGGCCGAAGGCCAGGCCGCCGTGCGGAGGAGCGCCGTACTGCAGCGCGTCGAGCAGGAAGCCGAACTTCAGTTGCGCCTCTTCGGGGCCGATCTTCAGGGCGTCGAACACCTTGCTCTGCACGTCGGCACGATGGATACGGACCGAGCCGCCGCCCATTTCCCAGCCGTTGAGCACCATGTCGTAGCCCTGCGAGATGCACTTCTCGGGCGCGGTCACCATCCAGTCCTCGTGCCCTTCCTTCGGCGCTGTGAAGGGATGGTGCACTGCCGTGTAGCGCTGGTTCTCTTCGTCGAATTCAAACATCGGGAAGTCCACCACCCACATCGGACGCCAGCCGGCTTCGAACAGGCCGTTCTTCTTGCCGAACTCGCTGTGGCCGACCTTGATGCGCAGCGCGCCAATGGCGTCGTTGACGATCTTGGCCTTGTCTGCGCCAAAGAAGATCAGGTCGCCGTCCTGCGCACCGGTGCGCTCCAGCACCGCTTGCAGGGCCTTGTCGTGGATGTTCTTGACGATGGGAGACTGCAATCCGTCACGTCCCTTGGCCAGTTCGTTGACGCGGATGTAGGCCAGGCCCTTGGCGCCATAGATCTTGACGAACTCGGTATAGGCATCGATTTCGCCGCGGCTGATGCCCCCCGATTCCTTGGAGCCGCCGGGTACGCGCAGGGCCACCACGCGGCCGCCCTTCATGTTGGCAGCGCCCGAGAAGACCTTGAAGTCCACATCCCCCATCACGTCGGTCAGCTCGGCGAATTGCAGCTTCACGCGCAGGTCGGGCTTGTCGGAGCCATACAGGTGCATGGCGTCCTGGTAGGTCATGACAGGGAACTC
>CAZUJD010000185.1:0-6477 GCA_964620025.1 uncultured Ramlibacter sp.
CTTGCCCATGTCGTTGCCAACCATGCCCATGCCGATCTTCTGGTCCAGGATTTTCTGCAGCTCTTCAGGCAACGACACGTTCTGCACCGTCATGCCGTCCAGTTGCAGGCCGATCGCCGCAAAGGCCGGGGACAGCTCGGCCGACAGCGCCTTGGCAAACTCGATCTGGTGGGCCGCCAGGTCCAGGAACGGGATCCCGCTCTGGGCAATGGCATCCGACAGGTGCTGCAGCACCAGGCCACGCAGCTGCCCGTCCAGGTCCTGCGCGCCATAGCTCTCGCGCGTGCCCGAGATTTCGGTGTGGAACAGCTTGGGGTCGGCGATGCGGAAGCTGTAATTGCCAAAAGCGCGCAGGCGCACGGCGCCGAAGTCCTTGTCGCGGATGGTCACAGGCTGCGAGGTGCCCCATTTCTGGTCCACCTGCTGGCGCGCGCTGAAGAAATACACCTCGCTCTTGAACGGGGACTCGAACAGCTTGTCCCAGTTCTTCAGGTAGGTCAGCACCGGGATGGTCTGCGTGGTGAGCTTGTACATGCCGGGGCCGAAGACATCGGCCACCTTGCCCTCATTCACGAACACGGCCATCTGCGATTCACGCACCGTCAGCGACGCGCCGTACTGGATTTCCATGTCGCGCATGGGAAAGCGCCAGGCCAGGGTGCCGTCGCCGTCCTCGGTCCACTGGATGATGTCAATGAACTGCTTCTTGATGAAGTCCATCAGGCCCATGGCGAATCTCCCGGTTGGCAAAAGGTCCCGGAATGATAGCCCTGGCCAGGCACGGCGCGGGGGCAAGCCTATGGTCTTGGTAGTGAATGCCAATTGGCCTTGCTGAATGAGAATTCCTATCATTCAGGGACTGTTTTTCACCGGAGTCCCTGATGGCCAAGCTGATCCGCCCCCACCTGCCCACGCTCAAGAAAACGGCCAGCTACTACCTGCTGCACATCACCGTGGCAGCCCTGGTGGCCTATGCCGTCACCGGCAACCTGTGGATGGCATTCACCCTGAGTCTGGTGGAGCCTACGGTTCAGGCTGTGGCCTTCTTCTTTCATGAAAAGGCCTGGGACCGCGCCGCCAGGCGCCGCGCAGACACGGCGACTCTGGCCGCGGCCTAAGACGCCGCCGGCCTGGCCGGATCGTCCGCCTGCTCGATGGCGTCCGCCGCTTCTTCGTTCAGGGCGCGCCCCTCGCGCTGGGGCTGGGTCAGCGGCGTCGGCTGCCAACGCTGGCCGTGCATCAGGTTCAATCCGCTGACGGGTGTACCGGCCATCTGCAGCTGCAACCGCTCGGCGTCACGGCGGCGGATGTCCTCGGCCACCTCGGTGATGTCGGATTCCTCCACACCAAACACGCGCAAGGCTTCGGCGCCAAACGCCAACGCGGACTCGAACGTCTCGCGCATCTGGTAGTCCACGCCGTGACGGATCAGCTCAATTGCATGCTGGCGATCAAAAGCGCGGGCCAGCACCGGCGTCAGCGGGCATTCGTGCTTGAGCAGCTCCACAATGCGGCTGGTGACCTCCTTTTTGTCCACGCACACCAGGATCGCCTTGGCATGGCCCGCACCGCTGGCGTGCAATACGTCCAGCCGTGTGCCGTCGCCGTAGAACACCTTGAAGCCGAACTGAGCGGCCGCCCGGATCATGTCGGTGTCGCTCTCGATGATCACCACGTCAATGCCGCGCGCCAGCAGCGCCTGGCTGGCAATCTGACCGAAACGGCCGAAGCCGATCACCAGCACGCTGCCTGACTGCGCTTCACCCGCCATGACATCTTCCACGCCGTCCATGCTGGGCGGCGGCGGCGCCGGAGCAAACCAGCGCAGGGCCAGCACGGCCAGCGGCGTGAGGGCCATCGACAGGATGATCGCGGCCGTGAGCAGTGCATTCACGTTGCCATCGACGATGCCCGCGGCGGTCGCCGCCGAATAGAGCACGAAAGCAAATTCCCCGCCCTGCGCCATCAGCGCCGCGCGCTGCAGGCCATCGCCGTGACTGGCCCTGGTCAGGCGTGCCACTGTATAGATGCCGGTGCCCTTGAGCACCATGTAGGCCAGCACGGCGGCCAGCAGCAGCTTCCAGTCGGCCAGCACCAGCTTGATGTCCAGCGACATGCCCACGCTCATGAAGAACAGGCCCAGCAGGATGCCGCGAAACGGCTCGACATCCGCTTCGAGCTGGTGCCGGAAAGTGGATTCAGACAGCATCACGCCCGCGGCAAATGCGCCCATGGCCATTGACAGCCCGCCCCACTGCATGGCCAGTGCCGCACCCAGCACCACCAGCAGCGCCGCCGCCGTCATCACTTCACGCGCGTTGGCATTGGCCAGCACACGAAACAGCGGGTTGAGCAGCCAGCGGCTCACGGCAATCAGCCCCACCACGGCTGCCACCGCCACGCCCACCGTGACCCAGCGCGACACCTCGGCCTCGGCGGGTGCCGGGGCCATGAACGCGACGATGGCCAGCAACGGCACGATGGCCAGGTCTTCCAGCAGCAGGATGGACACGATGCGCTGGCCGCGCGGTGTGGAGGTGTCCCCGCGCTCGTCCAGCAGCTGCATGACGATGGCGGTGGACGACAGCACGAAGCCGGACGCCGCAATGAAGGCCACCTTGCCCGTCAGCCCGCCCATCAGCCCCAGGCCGCTCAACAGGGCGGTACACACCAGCACCTGCATCAGCCCCAGGCCGAAGATCTGCCGGCGCATGGACCACAGCCTGGTCGGCTGCATTTCCAGCCCGATGACGAACAGGAACATCACCACGCCCAGTTCGGCAATGTGCAGGATGGTTTGCGCCTCGCTGAAGAAACCCAGCCCGAACGGCCCGATGGCCAGCCCCGCCGCCAGATAACCCAGCACCGATCCCAGGCCCAGCCGCTTGAACAGTGGCACCGCCACCACGCCCGCAGCCAGCAGGACAACGACTTTGACGAGTTCGGTGCCTGCTTCTGCGGCCATGAGGTGCTTCCGGTTTCAGGGTTTGGGGGGCAAGGCGTTCACAAAGTCTAACGCCCCCTCGCCGCAACCCCTCCCGCTGGGAAGCTCAGGACGCCAGTGCGCTCATTTCGCGGTACAGGTCGGCCTTGCCTTCAAAGCCGATGCCCGGCAGCTCGGGCAGCACCACGTGGCCGCCGTCCACCTTGACGCCGTCGGGAAAGCCGCCAAACGGCTGGAACAGGTCCGGGTAGGACTCGTTGCCGCCCAGGCCCAGACCGGCCGCAATGGCCAGCGACATCTGGTGGCCGCCGTGCGGGATGCAGCGGCTGGGCGACCAGCCGTGCTGGCGCAGCATGTCCAGCGTGCGCAGGTACTCGACCAGGCCGTAGCTAAGGGCGCAGTCAAACTGCAGCCAGTCGCGGTCGGCGCGCATGCCGCCGTGGCGGATCAGGTTGCGCGCGTCCTGCATCGAGAACAGGTTCTCGCCCGTGGCCATCGGGTTCGCGTAGTAGTTGCGCAATGTGGCCTGCAGCTCGTAGTCCAGCGGGTCGCCGGCCTCTTCGTACCAGAACAGGTTGTATGGCGACAGCGCCTTGGCATAGGCAATGGCCGTGTCCAGGTCGAAGCGGCCGTTGGCGTCCACCGCCAGGCGCTGGCCGTCCTGCAGGATGGACAGCACCGAGTCAATGCGGCGCAGGTCTTCGGTCAGGCTCGCACCGCCGATCTTCATCTTCACGACGTTGTAGCCTCGGTCCAGGTAGCTGCGCATTTCGTCCTTGAGCTGCGCATCGTCCTTGCCCGGGTAGTAATAGCCGCCTGCGGCATAGACGAACACGCGGCGGTTGGCCTGCCCGTTGCCGTAGCGGTCAGCCAGCAGCTGGTACAGCGGCTTGCCTTCGATCTTGGCGATGGCATCCCAGATCGCCATGTCGATGGTGCCGATGGCCACCGAACGCTCGCCGTGGCCGCCGGGCTTTTCGTTGGTGAACATCGTGGCCCAGACCCTGTGCGGGTCGATGTTGGCGCCCGATTCATCCAGCAGGGTGTCGGGATCAGCCTGCAGCACACGCGGAATGAAACGCTCGCGCATGAGCATGCCCTGACCATAGCGGCCGTTGGAGTTGAAGCCATAGCCAATCACCGGTTTGCCATCGCGGATCACGTCGGTCACCACGGCCACCAGGCTCAGCGTCATCTTGCTGAAGTCGATGTAGGCGTTGCGGATGGGGGAACTGATGGGACAGGTCTTTTCTCGGATTTCAACGATTTTCATGACGGGCTCCAAAGGATCAGGGTGCGATGATCGCCAGGTGGCGCATTTGACGCCAATGCCCTTTTTCTCTGCTTTGATGCCCTGAAATAACCGACCATGAACCTGTCCTGGCTGCATGACTTCCTGGCGCTGGCGGAAACCGGCAATTTTTCGCGGGCGGCTGACGCCCGCCACATGACCCAGCCGGCCTTCAGCCGGCGCATCCGGGCGCTGGAAGACTGGCTGGGCGTGGCGCTGTTTGACCGCAGCTCCCAGCCCGCAAGGCTGACAGCCACCGGCGAATGGTTCCTGGGTGTAGCGCACGACATGCTCGCGCGCACCGCGCGCATTCCCCCGGATGCGCAGGCCGTGGCTGAAGCCACCTCCGCCACGCTGCGCCTGGCCGCTACGCACGCGCTGTCTTTCACATTCCTGCCGGGCTGGCTGCGTGCCATGGAGTCTCACACCACCGTGGGCCCGGTGCGGCTGGTATCCGACGTGCTGCAGCAATGCGAGGCCCTGCTGCAGCAGGGCCGCGTCCAGTTCCTGTTGTGCCACGCGCATGCAGCAGCTCCCGGCGCCCTCGACGCGGCCGGCTGCCCGTGGGTGCGCGTGGGGCAGGACGCCCTGTTGCCCGTGTCAGCGCCCGCACGTGGCGCCAAACCGTTGCACAGGCTCGACGGCAAGGCCGCCCGCGGTGTGCCGCTGCTGGCCTACAGCGCTGAATCCGGTGTTGGCCGCGTGGTGCAGGCCGTGCATGGCGCCGCTCTGCAGGCGCTTGACGCGCAACCGGTGGTGACAGCCCATCTGGCAACGGTACTCAAGACCATGGCCCTGGACGGCCGCGGCGTGGCCTGGCTGCCCGCCACACTGGTGCAGGACGACCTGGACGCCGGCAGGCTGGTCCAGGCAGGCTCGGGCGCCTGGCAGGTGCCGCTGGACATCCGCCTGTACCGTGATACAGCAGCGCAAGCCCCAGCGGCGCAGGCCTTCTGGCGCGCGGCGGCGGCGCAGAACCCTGGTTGATTTTCCGGATCGGGCTGCGCACGGGGGCCTGCCTCCAGACCAGACGACCCGCCCACAAGCGATGACACCCTTCAGCGGGCCGGCTCAGTTTCGGTGGGCAGACGGAACAGCCGCACCGCGTTGCGCCAGGCAACCTTCTCTGCGGTCGCAGGCGTGAGTTGCGCCAGCACGCCCTGCCGGATGGCAGCGACGGTTTCGTCGTAGATTTGCCAGCTGTGTACATCGTCGATGCCCACCATGAAGCGGTCTGGGTGGTCTTCGATCAGCGAGCGCCAATCGGCTTTCATTCCTGCGCTGTTCAGAATGCCCGGGCCCCAGAAAATCAGCCGGTTCGGGTCCCTCTGGCTCTCATGGGTGGCCAAAGGTGCGCCCCTGTAACTCAGGTCGCAGAACAGATTGGGATGTTTGTCCATCAAGGCGCGGACCTGGGCGGCCCGTGTGTCCTTGCCGCAATGCGACAGAAGCACCTGGCCTTGCGGGTGGTCCGTCAAGAGCTGGGACAGCTGGGCCACGGATTCCGGATTGAACTGCATGTGCATGGGAACCGGTCTGCCCTCCTGGATGCCGACAGCCATCAGTGCACGGAAATACGGTCCGTCCGTGGCGACACGCCGCCGGCGCACCGGGTCCTCGCTCGAGGTTTCTGCATTGGGAAAGGTCTCGGCAAACACGCGGGGTTGCGCGGCCATCTGATCCCGTATGCGACGCAGGGCATCTTCCCGCTCCGGACCCGGCTCATCGGTATAGAAGCGGGTGCCAATGCGCAGCTCCGCGGATCGCGCCTCAAAGTTGCCCGCGGCCGGGATGTAGCGGGGACCCAGGTGCTCGCTCACCACCCGGTCACGGGCGATGGGATTGCCGTGCGAGGGGGCACCTATGGCGCCCGCACTGATGGTCCACCGGATGTTGTGACGGTCCATCCGCTCCCGAAGCTCGGCCGGGGTCATGAAAAGCATGAAGTGAAAGTGCACGTCGGCCATGGGAAGCGTGGCCGCTGTGTGCGCCACCTGGGCGCGGGAAGGCGACGCGGCCGAAAATGCAAGTACGGCGAGCGCGACGCCCCCAATGCTTGCGACCCAGCCTGCCTTGTGTGCGGATTTCAACATCACGGATCTCCATTCCTGAATATTCGATCTTCAGGTTTGCGCATGCAGGCGCAATACCCAAAACGCGGGATGCTTCAGCGCCCCTCGAACCTGCCGCCGACACCAACTGTAGGGATCTGTAGTTATTGCGTGCGCACTATCTGTTCAAT
>CAZUJD010000186.1:0-6375 GCA_964620025.1 uncultured Ramlibacter sp.
AGCGACGAACCCAAGGCAGCGCTGATCGAGCGCTTCAGGCTCAGCGAACGGCAGGCCGAAGACATCCTCGAGATCCGCCTGCGCCAGCTGGCGCGGCTGGAGGCCATCAAGATCGAGCAGGAGCTGTCCAGCCTGCGCGACGAACAGAAAAGGCTGGAAGAAATCCTGGGCAGCCCGGCGGCCCTGCGCCGCCTGATGATCAAGGAGATCGAGTCCGACGCCAAGCAGTTCGCGGACGAACGCCGCACCCTGATCCAGGCCGAGAAAAAGGCCGTGGCCGAAGTGAAGATCGTGGACGAACCCGTGACCGTGGTGGTCTCGCAAAAGGGCTGGGTGCGCGCACGCACCGGCCACGGGCATGACGCAGCCAGCTTTGCCTTCAAGGCGGGTGATGGCCTGTACGGCACCTTTGAATGCCGCACGGTGGACACCGTGCTGGCCTTCGGCAGCAATGGGCGGGTGTATTCAGTGCCGGTGTCGGCGCTGCCTGGTGCGCGCGGTGACGGCCAGCCGCTCACGACGCTGATCGAACTCGAAGCCGGTACCCAGCTGCTGCACTACTTCGCCGGTTCGGCCGGGGCCTGGCTGCTGTTGTCCAGCAGCGGTGGCTATGGCTTCCTGGCAACGGTGGAGAACATGACTTCGCGCCAGAAGGGCGGCAAGGCTTTCATCACCGTGGGTGAGGGTGAAACCGTCTGCCGCCCGTCGCCGGCCAATGTACCGGCGCCGGCTGGTACCGTACCTTCGGGCCTGTACCTGCCGGCCACCCACGTGGCCTGCGTGTCGGCCTCGCGCCGGGTGCTCACTTTCGAGATCTCTGAACTCAAGGCCATGGCGGGCGGTGGCCGCGGCCTGATGCTGATGGACCTGGACAAGAAGGACAGCCTGGCGGGCGCCGCGGCCTATATCCGCAGCGTGCGCATTTCCGGCACCTTCCGCGACAAGGAGCGTGACGAGCTGCTGGAAATCCGCACGCTGAACAACGCGCGGGCCGCTCGCGGGCGCAAGGGCAAGGACGGCAGCTTCGTGTTCAAGCCGGTGACGGTGGAGCGGGTGGAATGAACGCCGCCGCCTGTGCAATGCCTTCGGCCGTTTTGCAGCGTTCACGCTGAGGAACCGGCCTTCAGGCGATGGCCCGGCATGCACTGTCTAGGTTCTCCATGAACGGCGGCAAACGCGGTATCTGGCTCGTGGCGGCCCTGCTCGGCGGTTTCGTCTTGTCCTTTGCCGGCATGGGCGCATTGTGGGTGGGAGCGGCGTGGCCTTACCAGGTTCTCATGTCCGTGCCGTTCATGCTGCTGGCACTGGCCAGCAGGCGCCTTGCCGGCAGCGCGATTCCGGTGCTGGTCGGCGCGCTGCCGGTGGCCGTGATGCTGGTGCAGTTTCGTGACGCGAACAATTCGCACGCCATGCCTGTGCTGGTTGTGGCCGGCTGGGCGCTGGGCATCCTGCTGGGCCACGCCCTGGGTGCGCGGCTGTCCAGGCGCGCCTAGGGCAGCGCATTCTGGCAAGGCCTGCAGGGGTATTGAGGCCGCAGCCTTGGAGGGTCGCGCAATCCGGCCTAGACTGCCGGCGTGAACAAACTTGCCACCCAGCTCCTTGCCCGCGTCGCGTTGCTGCGACCGCAGCGGCATGCACTTCCCTGAGCCCGGCGATTCCTCTTTTTCACTTCTGCGCAATCTTCCAGTCGCCGGGCCGCCAGTTTCCCCGGCGCATTGTTTTGCTCAGGAGCCCCTCATGACATCCATCCGTCCCGTTGAGCGCACGCTCACGCCCCTGGACCATATCCGCCTGACCCGCCTGGCCTCATCAGCGCAGCTGGATATGGACGAACTTCTGTCCACCTGCGACCTGGTCGCGGCACCGGTCATACCGCCGGACGTCGTGACCATGTATTCGCAGGTGTTGCTGGCCGACACGCAGGGCGGCGAGTGCAGCCGGTTGACCCTGTGCTACCCCGTGGATGCCGTACCCGAAAAAGGTTTCATCTCCGTGCTCTCGCCGGTTGGCAACAGCCTGCTTGGATTGCGGGTGGGTCATGTGGCGCGCTGGACCTTGCCGGACGGCGCCCAGCGCTCGGCCGAGATCAGGGCGGTGCTGTTCCAGCCCGAGGCCAGCGGCGACTACACCACCTGAATCGACGGCCCGGTCTCAGACCATCTCGGCAATCAGCTCGATTTCAACGCACGCGCCCAGCGGAATCTGCGCCACGCCAAACGCGCTGCGCGCGTGCGCGCCCCTGTCGCCAAACACCTGGCCGAACAACTCGCTGGCACCGTTGGTGACCAGGTGCTGCTCGGTGTAGGTGGGCGTGGAGTTCACCAGGCTCATGAGCTTGACGATGCGCTTGACCTTGTTCAGGTCACCCACGGCCGCATGCAGTGTGCCCATGAGGTCGATGGCGATCGCGCGGGCAGCAAGCTTGCCTTCGTCGGTGGTCATATTGGCGCCCAATTGCCCCACCCAGGGCTTGCCGTCTTTTTTGGCGATGTGGCCACTGATGAAGACCAGGTTGCCGGTCTGCACGAAGGGCACGTAGGCCGCGGCGGGCACAGCCACCGGCGGCAGCGTGATGTCGAGTTCTTTCAGCTTGTCGTAAACGCTCATTGCGATTGTTCCTGCGATTGGGATGGCATCGAAGGGCTGTCAACGGGTTCCACCGTGACGCCGACATTCAGTGTATGCCGGTCACCCCCATGAATCACACCGCGGACCGGTGAAACATCTGAATAGTCGCGCCCCACCGCCAGGGTCACGTAGTCCTCGCCGCGCGCGCGGTTGTTGGTCGGGTCCAGGTCGTGCCAGCCGCCCCCGCCTTCGCGTGTGGGCGACCACACCGAGACCCAGGCATGCGATGCGTCGCTGCCCACCAGGCGCGGCTGGCCGGGCGGCGGCTCGGTCAACAGGTAGCCACTCACGTACCTGGCCGGCAGGCCCATGCCACGCAGGCAGGCAATCATGATGTGGGCGAAATCCTGGCACACGCCCTTGCGCATGGCCAGGGCCTCCAGTGCCGGCGTGTTGACCTCGGTGGCCTGTGATTCGTATTCGAAATCCTCATGGATGCGGGCCATCAGGTCACTGGCGGCCTCCATCAGCGGCCGGTCGGCTGAAAAACTGGGCCGCGCATAGGCAATGAAATCGTCATGGCGCGGCACATAGGGCGAGGGGAAGGTGAATTCGGTGGCCGGGTCGTAGGCGGCGCCGCGCTGGTAGCGCATGCGTTCGCGCACCTGCTCCCAGGGCAATCCGGGCCCGGCGTCGGGTGGCGTGCTGGTGGACACCACACTGTGGGCCACCACGATCAGTTCGTCGTGCGCGGCCGGCAGGCTGAAGAATGCGCGCGCATTGCCGTACACGTCCACGGCTTCGGTCTGTTGTGCCGGCTCGGGGGTGACCGCCAGCGTGTGGCTGAGCAGCACCTGTCCGTCACCCTCACGCGGCTTGAGGTGGGCCATGTGCTGGGCGTTCTTGACCGGCGGTGCGTAGTCGTACACCGTCTCGTGGATGACGCGCAGCAGCATGGTCAACCGCCGCCGGTTCGCCGCAAGGCGGTGGCCCCCCCCGGGGGGGACAGCGAATGGCACGAAGTGACGGGCATGGCAGCCATGTACTAGGCCCCCAGGCTCTGACGGGCGTCGGAATGGGTGAAGTAGCGGGCGCTCAGGGCATCGGACAGCTGCCATGCGGCATGGCGGCAGCGCTGAAGTTCGTCGAGCAGCGCCGTGTAGCGGCCCGCCGCATCCCGCCTGCACAGGGCTTCCATGGTCCAGGCTTTCGGGTCGGGAACGTCCTGCGCCACCTCGGGCACCACGCCGTTGGGCGTTCCTTCGAGCTTGGCCAGCCGGCCGCGCAGGGTCTGTGCCACCCAGCCCAGTGAGCGGGGATTGTCACGGTCCAGCACCAGCAGGTCCACCAGCGCGGGCACGTCGTGGCGCTGCTGGTATTGCGAGTGGAAGGTGATGGTGCTGTCAAACAGCGCCACCACGGCGGCAAACCCGCCTTCGTCAAGGACCGCGCCGGTTTCAAAGCTCTGGGCCAGCGCCGATGCCAGGAAGCCCAGGCGCTCGATGTGGCGTCCGCTGGACAGCAGCCGCCAGCCGTCGTCGCGCGACATGCGGTCGGTCTGGGCGCCGGTCATGGCGGCCGTGTGCCCGTTGACGGTGTCCAGGATGCGCATGGCCTCCACCGGCGAGTAGTCGCCGTCTTCGGTGCAGGCGGCGCACTGCTGGAAGAACTCCGCCTCGGCGCGCACGATCACATTCCACTGCTCCTGCGACAGGCGTTCGCGTACCGCGGACGCCGCGCTCTTGAGCGATCGCAGGTTGTAGCCAACGCTGGTGGCGTGTTCGGTATCGGCCAGGGCAGAGATCAGCGAGCGCTCGAATACGCGCCGGGCATGGGTGGCCGGGGGCACGCCCTCCAGCACCAGCGAATGGTGCACGGCCAGCCCGCTCAGCCAGGCCAGCAGCGGCTGGGACGACTGGTCTTCGCCGTTCATGCATTCAAGCATCAGGCGGGTCAGGCGGATGGTGTTTTCGGTGCGCTCGGTGTAGCGGCCCAGCCAGAACAGGTTTTCGGCGGCCCGGCTGGTCACCTGCGCGCTGCGCTGGGTCACCACCGGGCCGGGCTGGTCGCTGGCCAGCAGGGTGGTGGCGTCCACCTCGCCGTTGGTCAGGACCCAGACATCGGCACTGCTGCCGCCGCGCTGCATGGAGGCGATTTCGTGGTCGGCCGTGGCAATGCGGGCCAGCCCGCCGGGCAGCACCCGCCAGGACTGCGGGCCGTCGCACACGGCAAACACGCGCAGCAGGACCGAGCGCGGCGCGATGTGCTCGCCGGTGTCGTCGGACTTCCAGGTGGGAATCTGCGACAGCGGCATGTAGGCCTGCACCGTGTGTTCGTCCCCCTGGCGCACGATCCGGCCGGCCCATTCGTCCAGCCCGCGGCGCGACAGCGAGCGGCCCAGCACGGCCGACATGTCGCCGCCCGGCCAGGTGGGCTTGATCACGCTGGCCTGCAACTGGGGCAGCACCGCCTCCATGGCGGCGCGCTCGCCGCACCACCAGGTGGCCAGTGAGGGCAGGCTCAGCTCTTCGCCCAGCAGGTGGCGCGACAGCGCCGGCAGGAAACCCAGCAGAGCGGTCGATTCAAGAAATGCGGAGCCGGGTGCGTTGGCCACCAGCACATTGCCCGCGCGGATGGCCTGCAGCAGCCCCGGCACGCCCAGGCGTGAATCGCTGCGCAGTTCCAGTGGGTCCAGGAACTCGTCGTCCAGCCGCTTGAGCAGCCCGTGCACCGGCTGCAGGCCCTGCAGGGTCTTGAGGTACAGGCGCTGGTCGCGCACCGTGAGGTCACTGCCTTCCACCAGCGTCAGGCCCAGGTAGCGGGCCAGGTAGGCATGCTCGAAGTAGGTTTCGTTGTAGGGGCCGGGTGTCAGCAGCACGATGCGTGCGTCGGCACCGGCCGGGCTCATGTGGCGCAGGCCGTCAACCAGCGCGCGGTAGCAGGCTGCCAGGCGCTGCACGTGCATCTCGCGAAAGGCCTCGGGGAACAGGCGCGAGGTAATGAGGCGGTTTTCGAGCAGGTAGCCCAGCCCGGACGGCGCCTGCGTGCGCTGTGACACCACCCACCAGTGGCCGTCGGGGCCGCGCGCCATGTCGAAGGCCGCAATGTGCAGGTGGGTGCCGCCCACGGGGGGCACACCATGCATGGCCCGCAGGTAACCGGGATGGCCCTGCACCAGCGCGCTGGGCAGCAGCCCGTCGGCCAGCAGGCGCTGGGGGCCGTAGACATCGGCCATCACGCGGTCAAGCAGGCGGGTGCGCTGCAGCACGCCGGTTTCGACCTGGCGCCAGCTTTCGGGCGAAATGATGAGCGGGAACAGGTCCAGCGACCACGGGCGCTGCGGCCCGTTGGCGTCGGCATAGACGTTGTAGGTGATGCCGTTGTCGCGCACCTGGCGTTCCAGGTTGACGGTGCGGCGGTTCAGGTCGTTGAAGCCTTCGCGGCCCAGGTTTTCAAAGAAGCGGGCCCAGTGGGGCGTCAGGGGGGCGCTGGCCGGCACACCGGCGCCGCCGCGCAATTCATCGAAATGGCCTGCGGCGGCGGGGGGCGACAGGGCCGCCGCAAGATCGGCCGGGGCTTCCTGGGCATCTGCGGCGAAAAGGGAGTCGACTGAATCGTTGCGTTTGTCCACGTCATCCTATTGTCACATTGCCCGCCGCCGTGGGCCATGCACATGTTGCATGCCCACGACGCAAAAAGCCGAATGGCTAAGCCTGCTGGGCGCGCCGCAGGTCCAGCGTGAACGGGAATTCGCGGCTGCCGGCCACGTTGATCGTGGCGGGCGGCACGTCCATCTGGCCCGGTGTG
>CAZUJD010000187.1:0-4511 GCA_964620025.1 uncultured Ramlibacter sp.
CACAGGCCGCCAGCGTGATGGCCACCAGCACCAGCACGCCGCTCAGGGTGTTGACGCCGCCCACGCGGTCCGAGATGTAGCCACCAACCACCCGCACGGCCGAGCCCATCAGCGTGGCCAGCATCGTCAACTGGCCGGCCTCGACCTTGGTGACCTTGAACTGGTCGTAGTAGTACGTCGGCAGGAAGCTGGCCAGCCCGATGAAGCCGCCGAACGTGACGATGTAGATCAGGCTGAAAGCCCAGCCGTCCTTTTCGAACAGGCAGGAGATGTGTTCGCGAAAGGTCTGGTGCTCGCGATCCGGCGGCTCCTTGGCAGCGAACCACATCACCAGCATTGGGATGAGCATGGTCAGTGCGGCCAGGCCATACACCGCCTGCCAGCCGAATTTCTGTGCCAGCGGCGGCGCAAACAGCACGGCCAGTACGGTGCCCGAATTGCCTGCACCGGCAATGCCCATGGCCAGACCCTTGTAGCGCGGCGGGAACCAGCCCGAACCCAGCGACAGTGCCACACCGAAACTGGCGCCGGCAATGCCCAGCAGCACACCCATGGCCAGCACGCCGTCATAGCTGTTGACAAAAAAGTAGCCGAACCCGAGCGCCAGCACGATCAGCCCCATTTCGACCATGGCGGCGTTCTTGCGGCCGATGTACTGCGCCAGCACACCCAGCGGGAAGCGCATCAGCGCCCCGGCCAGGATCGGCACGGAGATCATGAAGCCCTTCTGGGCTGCGTTCAGGTTGAAGGCTTCACTGATGAACGGCGCCATGGCGCCGTTGAGCACCCAGATGGCAAAGCAGAAATCGAAATAGAGAAACGACGCAAACAGCGTGGGTGCGTGGCCGGATCTCAGGAATGTCTTGAACGCGCTCATGTGTGTGTCTGATCAACGGGGTGGTGCCTGGGGCTCCACCGGGTGGTTGGTACTTGACAGCACACAGCGTCGTGCGCACGACCGGCAGTACGGATGCACGGTCCGGGTGCAGCGTCGCACCCGTTGACACATTTCATGCACATACCGTGCCAGTTTTTGCCGCCCCGGCGGCATGGGTGCGGTGCACTATGCTTGGGGCCCCCAATGCCTGCTCCTTTGCCGTTGTGACTTCCGTATTGCTGATCCAGTCGCCCGACCCGGGCGCGCCCGCCATCGCGGCCGATCTGGCCGCCTGCGGTTTTGTGCTTCAGGCCAGTGCTGTTTGCGCTGATCTGGTGCGCGAAGCCTTGCGCGGCAGCCCTGACGTGGTGGTCTGCTGGGAGCCACGCCCGGACGCCGTCCTGCTTGACGCCGTGCGCGTGCTGCAGGCCCAGCAACCTGTCCCGGTGGTGGTGTTCACCCAGGACGCCAGCGTAGAGCGCATGGAACAGGCGCTGGACGCCGGAGTGCAGGCCTGGGTTGTACAGGGTTACAGCCGCGAACGGCTGCGTCCGCTGGTACATCTGGCCCAGGCCCGTGCCGCCCATGAACGGGCGCTGCACCAGCAACTGGCACAGTTGTCCGAGCGGTTTGAGGAGCGCAAGCTGGTGGACAAGGCCAAGGGCATCCTGATGCGTGCCCGCCAGGTGTCCGAGGAAGAGGCCTTCACCCTGCTGCGCACGGCCTCCATGCATGGCAACCAGCGGGTAGGCCAGGTTTCGCGGCAGGTGATCGAGGCCGCCCAGATGGCCGAGGCCGTCAACCGCGCCGGCCAGCAGCGCATGTTGTCGCAGCGCCTGGTCAAGCTCTATGCCCTGGCATGTGCCAGAACCGATGCCGACGCCGCGCTGGCTTTGCTGCGCCAGTCCGCCGAGCGGGTAGAGGACAACCTCAAGTCGCTGGAGAAAACCCTGTCGGCCGCCACTTTTGGCGATCTGCTGCAGGCCGCGCAGGCGGGCTGGTCGCCCATCCGGCGCCTTCTGGACAGCCCGCCCGATGTGCGCCAGCTGGCCGCACTGGACGATCTGGCGCAAACGCTGCTGGACCAGGCCGATGCCCTGGTGGTGGCGCTGGAGACGTCGGGCCTGGCCACCACCGTGCATGTGATCAATGTTTCGGGACGCCAGCGCATGCTGGCGCAGCGCATGGCCAAGCAGGCGCTGCTGGCCGGTGGCCAACCCGGTGCGGACCTGGCGGCGACCGCCAGGGCTTTTGACGACGGCATGGCCGCGCTGGTACGGGCACCACTGTCCACGGCCGAGATACGCGAGCTGCTGGGCGCCGCCCGCCAGGCCTGGGACACGCTGCGCGACGCGGTACCGCGCGCCGGCAGCACTGCCGGTCAGCGGCAACTGGCGGCCGCCAGCGAAGAACTGCTGGACCTGTTTGACAGGCTGACGGGGGCGTATCAGCACAGCATCCAGGTCCTGATGGGATGACGCCGGCCTGCTTCAGCCGCGCCGCTCCATGTCCACACACACCACCGCGGGCTGGCGGTTCCAGCGCAGCGTGATCACGTACGGGTGCCTGCGCACACGTGCGCGCGTGCCGGTGGGGCCCTGCAGCTTGACGGGGACCGAGATTTCCAGTTCAGGCCCCATCGTGCGGCGGGCATTGCCACCCAGTGTATTGGCGATCTCGCCCACGGCGTCCAGCAGGTTGCCGTCGGAAAGGTCGGTCTCGTGCTGCAGCAACAGCAGCTCGCGCAGCAGCGGGGGTGGCATGGACACGATGACCTGGCCGTTGTAGCTGCCCGAGAAGGTCACCACGCCGTTGAACTCATAGCCTGCCACGTCTCCGGTACCCAGAAAGGCCGAAGTGATCTGCGGCTCCTGCTGGGTGGTGGTCTTGAAGTAGTGGCGCACGGAGTCCACAAACATCTTCAGCTCGTCTTCGTTCAGGGTGCTCATGGTTTTGCGTCCATCACGTCCAGCAGGGCCAGGCGCAGTTCGTCGTCGCTGAATGGCTTGGCCACGAAGCCGCGTGCGCCGAGTCGCAGTGCGGCAATGGCGGTGGATTTGTCCGACAGGGCGCTGACCACCAGGATATTGACCTTGGGCAGCAGCCGCATGATGTTGCGGATGCACTCAATGCCGTCCATCTCGGGCATGGTGAGGTCCATGGTCACCACGTCGGGGCGCGCGGACTCGGCTATGCGCACGGCCTCAGTGCCGTTGTGGGCCAGACCAACAATGGAAATCCCGCTCAGCGCACCGCCTTGCACCACTCGCGCGATTCGGGTACGGATCATGTTGGAGTCATCGACGATCAGCATTCGCATGTTCATCACCCATTGAAGCGGATCTTGAATTCGGTGAACTGCCCTGGCGTGGAGCTGAGCATCATGCGCGCGCCCAGGCGCTGCACGTTGGCCTGCACCACGTCCAGGCCGATGCCGCGGCCGGCGTGCATGCTCAGCGATCCGGCGGTGGAAAAGCCCGGTTTGAAGATGTGGGCAATCACCTGCTTGTCGTCAAAGCTTTCCAGTTGCGCGGCGGTGTACCAGCCCAGCTCGATCAACCGCGCACGCACGGTGGCGGCGGCCAGGCCGCGCCCGTCGTCGCGCACTGACAGCGTCCAGTCGGCCTCGTTGCGAACCAGCTGCACGTCCACGCGGCCTGCCGCCGCCTTGCCGGCTGCAGCGCGTACTGCCGGTGCCTCAATGCCATGCGCCACGGCGTTGCGCGCCAGCTGCACGGCAATTTCGCGGACCAGGTCGCGCACCTGGGGTTCCAGGTCGTCCTGGCTGCCCATGCGGACCACCGGTTCGAGCTGCTTGCCTTCGTCGGAGGCGACGTTTTGCAGCAGTCGGGCGATGTGGTCGTTGATGCGCTCGCCCGACGGAGCGGTGTCGGCGGCACCGGCACGCTGGATGCTGGTCAGGCCCTTGAGCGCGGCCACCTTGTTCAGCAGGTCTTCCAGCGGCATGGGCAGCGACAGCAGTGCATCTCCGACATTGCGCCCGCCCGGCTCCCGGATGCGCTGCAGCTCTGTCTCGAAGGCGTGGGCCTGAGTTGCCAGGGTGTCCAGACCCAGCGTGCCGGCGTCGCCCTTGATGGCGTGTACACGGCGGCAGGCTTCGTTGACTGCTTTCAGGATGGTGGCTTCGCTGGTGGCTGACGAGGTGCTGCGCAACAGGTCGTTGACTTCCAGCAACAGGCTTTCGGCGCGTGCAACAAACTGGCGCAGCATCGCCGGGTCAGCGTCGAAGGCCCGCAGCAGCATCGAGAATTCCTTCTGCGAGCGCTGGCGCTCGTCCAGCAGCTTGGCCTCCAGTTCCATACGGGTGGTGATGTCCTGCACCGTCACCAGCAGGTGGCGCACGCTGTCGCCCTCCTGCACGCGGTTGAAGTGGAACGACAGGAAGCGCCGCTGCTCCTGGCCGAGCCGGTTCTTCACCGAGACTTCGACGTTGGACAGCGGGTTGATGCCCTGCACCAGAGCCTCTTTCACGTGCGGCGCAAACAGCAGCTCCACATAGTCGCGCGCATCCGCCAGCGACTTGGCCGACACCAGCGGCGCCAGCAGGGCGAAGAAATCGTCACCCGGAGACAGGGTGGAGCCGAACAGGCTGTGGGCTGACCGGGACACCTGC
>CAZUJD010000187.1:4521-6366 GCA_964620025.1 uncultured Ramlibacter sp.
CGCGAATCGGGTGTGAGCAGGAACAGGCCTTCGCGCACGCTGGTCAGGATTTCGCGGTTCTCCTCGTTGGCGGCCTCGATGGCGGCGTCCGAAGTGCGCAGGCGCCGCAGGAACTTGAACAGGATGAAGGCAAAGTTCAGCAGGGCCAGCGCAATGCCGGCGGTCTGCACCATGCGCAGGGTGTTGGCGCGCTGCGAGGCGACGGACTCCAGCGCGGTGGTCAGCTCGTTCATCAGGCCGAGCAGGCGCAGGTTGTTCGACCGCGCATAGTCCACGGCGGCCAGCAGCTCGGCTTCGCTGGCAGAGCCCGACAGGACCGGTGCCAGACGCTGCTGGTAGGGCGTCCACAGCGCCTGGGCCTTGGCCAGGATCTCTGCGGCACGCTCGCCCTGTGCGGCTTCCAGGAACACGGGCTTGCCGTCACCGCCAGGCACGGTGGCCCCGTTCTGGAACCCCTTGAGCGATGCGTCGAACAGGCGTACGGCGGCGGCCAGCTCGTCGAGATCGGCTCCGGCCGCAACGCCGCGGGCGCGTGCTGTTTCCACCGCCAGCAGGGCCTTGGCCGTGCGCTGTGACAGCATGCGCTGGCGGCCTGCCAGGTTGATGCCGATGGCGTCCTGCGCGATCTGGAACGAGGTGTAGAAGTTCAGCACCAGCACACCCAGGTCGAACAGCAGGAACAGCGCCACCGCGATGATGATTTCGCGGTACTTGCCGAATGAAAAGCCGCGCGGGCGTGCGCCGGGGGCGCGCCGCGGTGCGGACGGTGCGGGTTCCATCGGGGCCGCGGATGCGGGCAGTATGGCGGTCATTTTTATCTCCCTGTCTCGGTTCCGTCAGGCTCAGGCGGCAAGCTTTTCTACATGGGCCTGGCGTGTGTAGAGGAAATCAATCACCGCCTTGCGGCAGTGCAGGTATGCACTGTCTTCGGCCAGCGCAACGCGGTTGCGCGGTCGGGGCAGATCCACTTTCAGGATTTCACCGATCGTGGCGGCCGGGCCGTTGGTCATCATCACGATGCGGTCCGACAGCAGCACCGCCTCGTCCACGTCGTGCGTGACCATGACCACCGTGGCCTGGGTCTTGGCCACGATTTCCAGCAGCTCGTCCTGCAGCTTGGCGCGTGTCAGTGCATCCAGCGCGCCAAAGGGCTCGTCCATCAGCAGCACCTTGGGCTCCATGGACAGCGCGCGTGCAATGCCCACGCGCTGCTTCATGCCGCCGGAGATTTCGCCGGGGCGCTTTTGCGCGGCGGGCGTCAAGCCCACCAGTGCCAGGGCGGCGTCGGTGCGGGCCTTGAGCTGCGCCTTTTTCTCCGTGGCGCCAAACACGCGCTCCACCGCCAGGTACACGTTTTCAAAGCAGGTCAGCCAGGGCAGCAGCGAATGGTTCTGGAACACCACTGCGCGCTCGGGGCCGGGGCCTGCGATCTCGCGGTTGGCGCACAGCAGCGCACCCTGGGTGGGCACGGTCAGGCCGGCAATCAGGTTCAGCAGCGTGGACTTGCCGCAACCTGAATGGCCGATCAGCGCCACGAATTCGCCCTTGGCGACCGTCAGGTTGATGCCCTGCAGTGCGACAAATGGGCCTTTGGCGGTCTTGAACGTCTGCTCGACGCCCTGGACTTCGATGTATTTGCTGGTCAGGGAATCGCTCATGACTTCACCTCCTCGAACGTGAATGCGGTAGCCAGCTTGATCAGCGCAAACTCCAGGATGAGCCCGACCATGCCGATGACGAAGATTGCAACGATGATGTTCTTGACGTTCAGGTTGTTCCATTCGTCCCACACCCAGAAGCCGATGCCCACGCCGCCGGTCAGCATCTCGGCCGCGACGATCACCA
>CAZUJD010000188.1:0-6347 GCA_964620025.1 uncultured Ramlibacter sp.
CGACTACTTTTTCAGCGCCACGCCCATCCGCGAGATCGCGGAGCTGAACATAGGCTCGCGTCCGGCATCGCGCAAACCATCGCAACGCATTGAGGACCTGCGCGCCATTCCCTGGGGCTTCAGCTGGGGCCAGTGCCGCCTGACATTGCCGGGATGGTACGGCTTCGGTACGGCGGTCGACCAGTTCCTGAATGCCACAGCGGGCCAGCCAAGGCGCGAGGGCCTGGCCCTGCTGCAGAAGATGTACCGCCAATGGCCGTTCTTCCGCACGCTGCTGAGCAACATGGACATGGTGCTCGCCAAGAGCGATCTGGCACTGGCTTCACGCTACGCCGAGCTGGTCAACGACGCGCGCCTGCGCAAGAAAATCTTCACCGCCATCGAGGCCGAATGGCACCTCACGGCCGAAGCCCTGACCGTGATCACCGGCGAAAAAGGCCGTCTGGCCCACAACGCCGCCCTGGCGCGTTCCATCCGGCACCGCTTTCCCTACATCGACCCGCTGCACCATCTGCAGGTCGAACTGGTACGACGCTACCGCGAAGGCAAGGCCGACGATCGCGTGCAGCGCGGTATCCACATCTCGATCAACGGGATTGCTGCCGGGCTGCGCAATACGGGGTAGGTACCTCCATGTCCTTGCCGCCCTCTGCCCGCCGGCAAGTACGAGGGCCAGGCCCGCAGCGGCTTCACAGCGGAGGACTTCCCCCGCTGCACGGCGATACTCAGCACCGCAGCGGCGCCGCTGCGTCCCTGCAGAAGCATTGTTGGCGCTCGGCCGCCTGACAACCAGCTTGTTGGAGGTCGCCACCAGTGGCCTCCGCACCCACAACCTTGCGTACAAAGCTTGCCGTACCATCGGCTCCTCTCCAACCCTGACGCAAAACCCAACCCGCAATGCGTATCCTGCTCGTCGAAGATGACAAGATGCTGGCCGATGCCATCAGCCGTGCGCTGGTGCAGTCGGCCTATGCCGTGGACGTGGTGGACACCGGCGAGCGCGCTGACGAAGCGCTGGCGGCCCATACGTTTGATCTGGCCATTCTGGACATCGGCCTGCCGGGCCTGAGCGGGCTGGAAGTGCTGCGCCGGCTGAGGGCGCGCAAGTCGGTGATGCCGGTGATGATGCTCACCGCTTTCGACACCCTGCAGGACCGCGTCAAGGGCCTGGATGCGGGCGCCGACGACTATCTGGCCAAACCATTCGACCTGCCCGAGCTGGAAGCCCGGGTGCGCGCCCTGTTGCGCCGAGGCGCGGGCACCACCCCGGAGATGACCTACGGCCCGCTGACCTTCGACACCGTGGGCCGGCGCGTGTTCTGCGCTGGAAAACCGGTGGACCTGTCGGCACGCGAGCTGGCACTGCTGGAGCTGCTGCTGCTGCGCCAGGGCCGCGTCGTCAGCAAGGAGCACCTGGTCAACCATCTGTATGGCTGGGGCGACGAGGTGGGTGACAACGCGGTGGAGGTGCATGTGTACCGCCTGCGCCGCAAGATCGAACCACTGGGCTGCGAGATCCGTACGGTTCGCGGCATGGGCTACCTGATGGAGCGGCTGGATGAATCCCAGTGACCTTCGCCTGCAGCGCAAGCTGCTGGCCTGGTTGCTCAGCCCCCTGCTGGCGCTGCTGGTGCTGGATACGGCCGTGACCTGGTGGTCATCACGCCACCTGTCCAACCTGGCATATGACCGTTCGCTGCAGGAGATCGCACGCGAAATCGTCGTTGACGTGAATCCGGGCGCCGGCGGCCCGCAGCTGGAGCTCACCCAGACGGCCGAACGCATCCTGCTGGTCGACCCGGACGACCGCCTGTTCTTCCGCGTGACGTCCGAAGACGGAAGCGTGCTGGGGGGCGACCCGTCGTTTGCCGCGCCGCCGGCTTCGCTGCGCAAGGACGGCAGCGCCCTGTACTACGACGCCGAACTGCAGGGCGAGCCGGTGCGTGCCCTGGCCTGGTGGGCGCCGCTGCGATCGGCCGGCGCCAACCACGTGGTGCTGGTACAGGTGGGCGAGACGCTCAACAAGCGCCGCCGGCTGTCACGCGACATCCTGGCCCAGACGGTGCTGCCCCAGTTGCTGCTGATCCTGATGGCCACGGTGGCCGTGTATGTAGGCGTGTCACGTGGCCTGGGGCCGCTGCGCCAGCTGGCGCGGGCGGTGGCCAACCGGTCCCACCTGGACCTGAGCCCCATTGATACCCAAAGCGTGCCGGGCGAGGTGCGTCCGCTGGTGCAGGAGGTCAACGACCTGATGCTGCGTCTGGGCAAGATCCTGGATTTCCAGAGCCGGTTCGTGGCTGATGCTGCGCACCAGCTCAAAACGCCCGTGAGCGGACTGAAGGCCCAGATCGAGCTGGCGCTGCGCGAGCAGGACCCGCAACGCCTGCGCCATTCGCTGGCGCAGCTGTACATCGGCGCCGACCGCCTGTCGCGTCTGGTGCAGCAGCTGCTGGCGCTGGCGCGCAATGAACCCGCCGCCGCACAGGCCGTTCGGCGCGAGCCGGTGGACCTCAAGGCACTGGCCATGCAGGCCACCATGGAATGGGTGCCGCTGGCGCTGAAGTCCGGCATCGACCTGGGATTTGACAGCGAAGACGCCCCGGTGGTGATCGATGCTGACCCCGACCGGCTGCGCGAGCTGATCAACAACCTGGTGGACAACGCCATCCGGTACAGCCACAAAGGTGGACGGGCGACGGTTGGCGTGACCATCACCGATGCCAGCCATGCCCGCCTGTCGGTCAGTGACGACGGGCCACACATCCCGGTCGAAGAACGTTCGCGCATCTTCGAGCGGTTTCACCGCCTGCTGGGCACCCAGACCGATGGCAGCGGCCTGGGCCTGGCCATCGTCAGCGAAATCGCGGCCCTTCACGATGCACGCATCGTGCTTGAAGACGATGGCGACGGCATTGGCAACCGCTTCAGCGTGGTGTTCGCGCTGAGCCAGGCGCTGCATCCGGGTGCCATGTCAGCTGGCTGACAGTTTCGCGACATGTCCCTGACAGCCCGACGGCAGGGGCTGGAAAGCCGCACTGCCTACGCTTGCCTGGCCCGTGCGCGCATCCCGCCGCGCCGTCGTTCAGGAGACAACATGCTTTCATTTGCCAGTCCGGAATTCTGGATTGCCCTTTCCCAGATCGTGCTCATCAACATCGTGCTCAGTGGCGACAACGCCGTCGTGATCGCGCTGGCCTGCCGCTCGCTGCCCCCGCACCAGCAGAAAAAGGCCATTGTGTTCGGCAGCGTTGGCGCCATCGTGTTGCGCGTGGTGCTGACCTTCTTCGCCGTGATGCTGCTGGACCTGCCCTACCTGAAGCTCATCGGCGCGGCAGCGCTGCTGTGGATCGGCGTGGGCCTGCTCAAGAGCGACGACGGTGAAGAGGACCTGGAAGGCCATTCCAACCTTGCCGCGGCGATCAAGACCATCGTGGTGGCCGACCTGGTGATGAGCCTGGACAACGTGATCGGCGTGGCCGCCGCAGCCAAGGGCAATGTCCTGCTGCTGGTGGTCGGCCTGATCATCAGCATCCCGCTGATCATCTTCGGCAGCGCCATCCTGTTGCGCATCATGGGCCGCTTCCCGGTCATCATCACCCTGGGTGCAGGCCTGCTGGGCTGGGTCGCTGGCGAGATGGCCCTGTCGGATCCCGCCATCAGTGTCTGGAGCGCCCAGCAGCACACGCTGCACATGCTGGCCCCTGCGGCAGGCGCCATCGCCGTGATCGCACTGGGCAAGTGGCTGACCAGCCGCAGCGCTTCATCGGCGGCACCCGCAGCCTGAACGCGGAGCCGGCGATGACCAAGGTCCTCGTTCCCATGCAACCCGATCAGCCGGCCAAGACCCGGGCGGCGGTCGAGACGGCAATCCGGTTGCACCGCCAGGAAAACGCCGCCGTCCACCTGGTGAGCGTGCAGGCACGCGTCAACGGCCATGTGGCTTCCTACTTCGGTACGGATGAACTGCGCCAGCTGCAGCAGAAAATGGCGCGCGAGGATCTGGCCGACGCGCGTCGCCTGCTGGACTTTGCCGGCGTGCCCTACAGCACCAGTGTTGCCGTGGGCCGCCAGGCCGACACCATTGCGCAAACCGCGCGCGAATACGGCTGCCGCCGGGTGCTGCTTGGCGCCCCGCTGGAAAACGATGTCGTTGGCACGATGTTCGGCTCGCTGGCCGACCAGCTGCGCCACATGATCCGCAGCACAGGCGGCTTCGAAGTCATCGGATCCTGACGCCGGCCGGCGTTCAGGCGGACAGGGCCTCGCGCACAGCAGCCAGCTGCCGGCGCGACACGGCCAGCAGCTCGTCCACGCCGTTCAGCCGTACCGCCCAGCCCTCGCCTTCTTCCGGATCGTGATGGCGTTCCAGCGCCCGCATGGCGTGGCGCAGTACCAGCGCATTGCGGTGCACGCGCAGGTACTGCGCGGTGTAGCGCTCTTCAAGCTCGTTCAGTGAGCCGTCCAGGATGTAGCTGCGCGCGGCAGTTCGCACCGTGATGTACTTGAGTTCTGCCTTGAAATACAGCACCTCGGCCAGTGGCACACGTTCGGTGCGACCGCGGTCCTGGATCAGCAGGGACTCCTGAACCGCCGCCACGGACTGCCCCGCGGGTACGGCGCCGGTGAGTCTGAGCACCTTTTGCAGCGCTGTCTGCAACCGTTCCAGCCGTACGGGCTTGGTGAGGTAATCAACGGCCTCGATTTCAAACGCCTGCACCGCATGTTCCGCATGCGCTGTGACAAACACCACGGCCGGCCGTCGCGGCAGGGCCTGCAGGGCCCGGGCCAGGGCAATGCCGTCGGCCCCTGGCATGTGCACGTCCAGCAGCACGGCGTCGAAGTGCTCATGCTGGATCAGCTGCATGGCCTGCGCGGCATTGGCCGCCTCTGCGCCGACCTGCACAGCCGGCGCTGTACTGTCAGCCAGCAGCGCGCGCATGCGGGACCGCGCCAGCTTTTCATCGTCCACGATCAATACCTTGAGCACCATGGTCACTCCGCAGGAATTTCGATGCGCGCCTGGTAGACGCCGTCTTTCAGCACCGTCTGGAACTGCGACTGCACGTCGTGCAGCAGGCGCAGCCGGTCGCGCACATTGTCCAGCGCCAGACCGTGGCCGGGGCGCCCCTGCCCCCCCGGCATGGTGTTGGTGACCTTGACCACCACCGTGCCGCCACGACGCTGCGTGCTGATGCGGATCTGCGCGCCAGTGGCGCTGGGCTCCACGCCATGCTTGACGGCATTTTCCACCAGAGGCTGCAGCAGCAGGGGCGGCAACCTGGCGCTGCCGGCCTGCGGGTCCAGCACCCACTCCACCTGCAGCCTTTCGCCAAAGCGCACCTGCTCGATCGCCAGGTAACGCTCTGCCAGTGTGATTTCTTCGGCCAGCGTGACCGCCTCGCCCTGGTCCATCAGGGCATGGCGGAACAGGTCGCTCAGGTCTTCCAGCAGCGACTCGGCACGCGCGGGGTCTTCGCGCACCAGCGCAATGGCGCTGTTGAGGGTGTTGAACAGGAAATGCGGGCGGATGCGGGCCTGCAGCTCGGTCAACCGGGCCGTGGTGTCCGCCGGCGCGCGTGCCTTGGCCCGCCAGACCAGCGCGGCCACCAGAGCACTGGCCAGCAAAGCGCCAGCAAGGGCAGACCCCACCCAGGGCACAGGGCCGAGATAACCCACCAGGGCCAGCAGGCCGCAACCATACAGGCCCGCCAGGACACCCAGCAACATGCCGCAGGCGTACTGGGCCTGGTTGGGCAGCCGTGCCAGCCACTTCTTGGCAGTGCAGGCCACGATCAGCCATGCCAGGGTGGCCGGCAGCGCGCCCCCCGTCAGCATCGCCAGGCGGGCCAGCCAGTCCATGAAACTGGCGGAGCCAAACATCGCCCCCACGCCCATCACGCCTTCAACGAACAGCACGGCCCGCAGAATCACGCCGGTCTGGCACGCGTCGAAAATCAGCACACGCGCAGGCACGGTCGCCGGTGCGGCCCGGGGCATCTCCTGGAAGGTCGATAAAATTTGGGAGTCCTGCATCCAACAAGGCAATCGGGGTCAGAACCTGATTATTGCCCTACCCATGTCCCAGAACCAATTCGACAAAAAATCCGAGGCGTGGTCCGCGCTGTTTTCCGAACCCATGAGCGACCTCGTCAAGCGCTATACGTCCAGCGTTTTCTTTGACAAACGCATGTGGCAGGCCGACATTGCTGGCTCGCTGGCCCACGCCGGCATGCTGGCCGCGCAGGGCATCATCTCCGGGGACGATCTGGCCTCCATCCAGAAGGGCATGGCGCAGATCACCGCCGATATAGAGTCCGGTGCATTTGAATGGAAGCTCGATCTCGTGG
>CAZUJD010000189.1:0-3613 GCA_964620025.1 uncultured Ramlibacter sp.
TGATGCAGGACGCACCGGTCTTCCCGGTGTTCGTGCTGGATGATGTGGCCCTGGCCGTGCCGCTGGCGCGCGCGCTGGTGGCTGGCGGTATCCGCATGCTGGAGGTGACGCTGCGCACACCGGTGGCGCTGGCCTGCATCGAGGCCATCGCGCGCGATGTGCCCGAGGCCGTGGTGGGCGCCGGTACGGTACGCAGTGCCGCCGATGCCCAGGCCGCAGCGCTGGCCGGTGCCTGTTTTGCCGTGAGCCCCGGCTACACCCATGCGGTGGGCCGGGCCTGCCATGACCTGGGCCTGGCGCTGCTGCCGGGCGTGGCTACCGGCAGCGAAATCATGGCAGCGCAAGAAGACGGCCACACCGAGCTGAAGTTCTTTCCCGCCCTGCAGGCCGGCGGGTTGGCCATGCTCAAGGCATGGCAGGGGCCGTTCGGCGATGTGCGCTTCTGCCCCACGGGCGGCATCAACCCCGCCAATGCGGCCGATTTCCTGGCGCTGGGCAATGTGACGTGCGTGGGGGGGTCGTGGCTGACGCCCGCAGACGCCGTGGCCCAGGGTGACTGGGCGCGCATCACCACGCTGGCGCGTGATGCCAGCGTGCTGACGCGGGCTTGGGCAGCGCGCGCCTAAAATTTCGTGCATGCGCTATCAAATTCGTAGCATCCTCACCGGCCTGATCTCGCTGCTGCTGGTGGCTTATCCGCCGGGCGGCCTTGCGCAAGGAGTGCGTGTGCTGCGTGACGTGCCCTATGGCACTGATGCGCGCCAAAACCTGGATGTTTACCTGCCCGCCAGGCCCGCCGGCCCGGTCATCCTGATGGTGCACGGCGGCGCCTGGGCTTTTGGTGACAAGGCATCACCCGACGTGCTGAGGAACAAGCTTCAGCATTGGGTGGAGGGCCTGGGCTATGTGCTGGTGTCCACCAACTACCGCCTCGTGCCGTCGGTGCAGCCGCTGGCGCAGGCGGACGACGTGGCACACGCGCTGGCGCTGGTGCAAAAGCAGGCACCTCATTGGGGTGCGGATCCGAAGCGCCTGGTGCTCATGGGACATTCGGCCGGTGCCCACCTGGCCATGCTGTTGCACACATCGCCCGACCTGGTCACCCAGGCCGGCGCCCAGCGCTGGCGGGCGACGGTCAGCCTGGACAGCGCGGCGCTGGATGTGGACCAGCTCATGCGGGCGCCCCATCCGCGGCTGTATGACCGTGCCTTTGGCCGCGATCCTGCCTATTGGCAAGCCGTGTCGCCGTATCACCGGGTGTCAGCGCCGTTTGCACCAACCCTGTTGATGGTGTGCAGCACGCTGCGCGAGGATGATCCCTGTGGCAAGGCCCGCCATTTCGAGGCAAAGGCTGCCCCTTTGGGCCACCAGATCACCATCCGCGGTCAGGACCTGAGCCATGCGGATATCAATCGCCAGCTGGGTGCGCCAGGCTTGTACACCGACCTGGTGACCCAGTGGCTGACCGACATGCTCAAGCCCTGAGGCGTCAGCGCAGGCCTTCGCCCTGCGCGTACTGCGGCCGCTGGATCAGTTCAATCTTGTAGCCGTCGGGGTCGGTCACGAAGGCGATCACGGTGGTGCCGCCGGCCTTGACCGGTCCGGGCTCGCGTGTGACGTTGCCGCCCGCCGCCTTGATCTTCTCGCAGGACGCATACACGTCAGGCACACCCAGCGCAATATGGCCGTAGGCTGTGCCCAGCTCGTATTTGTCCACGCCCCAGTTGTAGGTGAGTTCGATCTCGGCATGCTCGGGGTTGCCGCCGTAGCCCACAAAAGCCAGCGAGTACTTGTACTCGGGGTTTTCAGAGCGCCGCTGCAGCGTCATGCCCAGCACGTTGGTATAGAAATCGATGGAGCGCTGGAGGTCGCCAACGCGCAGCATGGTGTGTAGGAGTCGCATGCCGGCATTATCGGCCGACAGCGCATCAGCCGGGAGACTTCAGCTCAAACACCAGGCAGGTTGTGGTGGCATGCGCGTACAGCGTGCCGTCGGGGCCGTACAGGCGGGCCTCGGCCGTGGCCAGCTGGCGCCCGCAGTGGATGACCTTGCCTTCGGCGCGCACGCGTGGTGCCTTGTTCACATTGATGGCTTTCACAAGGTTCACGCCCAGCTCCGCCGTGGTGTAGCCGCGGCCAGCGGGCATCATGGTGTGTACCGCGCAGCCCAGGGCTGAATCCAGCAACGTGGCGTACCAGCCACCGTGGATGGTGCCCATCGGGTTCAGGTGGGCCGGACCCGGTATGCCCTGGAAGATGGCCACGCCCTCACTCACCTGCACCAGCGTGAAGTCCAGCGTCCTGGCGATGGGCGGGTAGGGCAGCTCGCCACGCAGCATGGCCTGCATCATCTCGATACCTGTTTTGCCCGCCACCTGGTCGGGGCGGGATACGCCGGCACCGGCGCCGGCGTTCATGCGCGCCATGACGTCGCGTTCCTCGGCCAGCCAGGATTCCAGGGTGTTGTTGTGTGACATGTTCGTGTCCATCCGGTTTGAAAATTAAACTTGTATATGCAATAGTTGCAGGTACAATAATCGACATGGACACTGCTGTCAAGCCGCAAGGCTGCACCAACCTCAAGCTGCGCCAGCTCATGCGCCGCGTGGCGCAGCACTACGACGCCGAGGTCGGCAAGACCGGCCTGAAAGGCACGCAGTATTCGCTGTTGTCCTATGTGGCCAAGCTGGGTCCCATCCGACCCGGCGACCTGGCGCGTGAAATGAAGGTGGATGCCTCCACCCTCACGCGCAACCTCAAGCCCCTGGTGGCAGCTGGCTGGCTCACGCAAGCGGCCGGCGCTGACGGGCGCAGCCGCATCGTGAACATCACTGATGCCGGCCGCGAGAAGCGTCAGGAGGCCCAGCGCCGATGGCGTGTCGCGCAGGAGGCCATCAACAACACCCTGGGCGTGGCCAATGTGGTGACGCTGCATGCCCTGATCGACGACTGCATGGCGCGGCTTGCGCCCCTGCCCGATGGAGAACCCCATGACGAATGACAACCGGCAACCCGCAGGCCGCACGGCCCTGTGGCTCATCCTGCTGGCCGCGGCAGGTACCTTTGCCCTGACCATGGGCACGCGCCAGACCATGGGCCTGTTCCTGAGCCCGCTGAACACGTCCACCGGCCTGGGTCTGGCCAGCATCAGCCTGGCCTTTGCATTCGGCCAGCTCTGGTGGGGGCTGACGCAGCCGTTTGCCGGCGCCATGGCCGACAAGGTCGGCGCGGGGCGCGTGCTGCTCGTGGGCGCGCTGCTGGTGGCCCTGGGTACCTTCATCACGCCCTACATGACGACCACCTGGGGCCTGATCCTGGCCATTGGCGTGCTGTCGGCCGGCGGTGCGGGCATGGCCGGCCCGGCCGTGCTGATGGCCGCCACCACGCGGCTCATTCCGCCCGAGCGGCGCGGCCTGGCCACAGGCATCGTCAATGCGGGCGGTTCGTTCGGGCAGTTTGTCATGGCGCCGATTGCCGCTGCACTGATGGTGGGTCTGGGCTGGGCCAATGCCATGCAGGTCCTGGGCTTGCTGGTGCTGCTGTGTCTGCCGGCGGCGTTCCTGCTCAAGGGCAACTCGCTGCAGGCCGCACCCGCCGGGCACAAGGTGGTGGG
>CAZUJD010000189.1:3623-6270 GCA_964620025.1 uncultured Ramlibacter sp.
ACACGGGAGGCCATTGCCACTGCCTTGCGCAACCGCAGCTATGTGCTGCTGGGCCTGGGCTTCTTTGTATGCGGCTTTCACGTGGCCTTTCTGGCTACCCACCTGCCGGGGGTGATTGCCGCGTGCGGGCTGCCCACGCAATGGGCGGGCTGGTCGCTGGCCATGATCGGCCTGTTCAACATCATCGGCAGCGTGGCCATGGGTTGGGCCGTGGGGCGCTGGCGCATGAAGTCGCTGCTGTCGCTGGTCTATGCGACACGGGGTCTGGCCGTGATCGTGTTCCTGCTCGCACCCAAGACCGGGCCGGTGATGCTGGTGTTTGCCGCCGTGATGGGCCTCACGTTCCTGTCCACGGTGCCGCCCACGGCGGGGCTGGTGGCCAAGTTTTTCGGGCCCGCCAACATGGCCACGCTGTTCGGCATTGTCATGCTGACGCACCAGGTGGGCGGCTTCCTGGGCGCGTGGCTGGGCGGCAAGGTATTTGAGGCCACAGGCGCCTATGACTGGGTCTGGTACATCGACATCGTGCTGGCCGTGGGCGCCGCGCTGATCCACCTGCCCATCCGCGAATCGCTTCTGCCCGCGCGCAAGACCGCCGGCGCGGCTGCATGAGCACGGCGGCCCTGGATCCGCGCACGCGCGTGTTGCTGGAGGGGCCGATCGCCCCGACACTGTTGCGCCTGGGCCTGCCCAATGTGCTGCTGATGCTGGCGCAAGCGGCGTCCGGACTGATCGAGACCTGGTTCGTTGGCAAACTGGGCACCGATGCACTGGCCGGCATGGCGCTGGTGTTTCCGGCGGTGATGCTCATGCAGATGATGTCGGCCGGTGCCATGGGCGGTGGCATGGCGTCGGCCATTGCGCGCGCGCTGGGCGCACGCCGGCGTGACGACGCGGATGCGCTGGTGTTTCACGCGCTGGTCATCGCCGTGCTGCTCGGTGTCCTTTTCACTGCCGTGCTGCTGCTGGCCGGCCGCGCACTGTATGCGCGCATGGGCGGCAGCGGTGCTTCGCTGGAAGCCGCGCTGCTGTATTCGGACTGGGTGTTTGCCGGCGCCGTGATCATCTGGGTCTTCAATGCCCTGTCGGCCGTGATCCGCGGCACGGGCAACATGGCCGTGCCTGCCGGCGTGGCGACCGTCGGGCTGGTGTTGCTGATACCGCTGTCACCGCTGCTGATTTTCGGTTGGGGGCCGGTGCCCGCGATGGGCATTGCCGGCGGGGCGGTGGCGCTGCTGGTCTATTACGCGCTGGGCACGCTGGTGCTGGTGGCCTACCTCAGGTCGCCGCGCAGCCTCATGCGCCTGTCCCTGTCGAACACCCGGCTGCGCTGGCCCCTGTTCAGCGACATCCTGCGTGTGGGGCTGGTGGCGGCCGTGTCCACCATTGCCACCAACCTGTGCATCGGTATTGCCACGGCATTTGCAGGGGCCTTCGGGCCGGCGGCCATTGCCGGATACGGGACGGCTTCGCGGCTGGAATACCTGCTGGTGCCGCTGGTGTTCGGCATTGGCGGGCCGTTGCTGGCCATGGTGGGCACCTGCATGGGGGCGGGGCGGCGCGAACGCGCCTTGCGCGCTGCCTGGGTGGGGGCTGCCATGGCCTTTGTGCTGACAGAAGCGATCGGCCTGGCGGCCGCGCTTTTTCCACGCGCCTGGCTGTCGCTGTTTGACAGCGACCCCGCCATGATCGAGGCCGGTGCGCGTTACCTGCAGGTCGTGGGACCTTTCTATGGCTTTTTCGGTCTGGGCCTGGTGCTTTACTTTGCATCGCAAGGCGCCGGCAAGCTGCTGTGGCCGGTGCTGGGCAATGGCGCAAGGCTGGCTGTGGCGGCCGCCGGCGGCTGGCTGGCGCTGCGCTGGGGCGGTGACCTCACCATCGTGTTTGCCGCGCAGGCCGCGGCGCTGGTGGTGTATGGCGGCGTCAATGCCTGGTCCGTAGCCGGGGGAGCCTGGTTCGGACGCCCCGGCTGGCCGCGCGCGCCCGGTGTGCTGGTGACGCGCTACCCCTGAGCGTCTCCGGCGCTACACGCTGTCACCCACGCGGCACATCAGCCGTGCGCACACTTTCATACTCGGGGGTTTTGAAGGAGCGATCCCATGGAACTGCGTGACAAAGTGGCCATCGTGACCGGCGGTGCGAGCGGCATTGGTGCCGGGCTGGCGATGCGGCTGGCGCAGGACGGCGCGCGGGGCATTGTGGTGGCCGATGTGAACCTGGCCCGGGCCCAGGGCGTGGCTGCGCAATGCGGCGGCTTGGCCATGGCCTGCGACGTCAGCAAGGAGTCGGACATCCAGGCGCTGGTGGCGGCCACGCGCGAGAAATTTGGCCAGGTGGATGCCTATTTTTCCAACGCCGGCATCCTGGGCACCATGGGCGGGTTTGAACTGGAAGACGCCCTGTGGGACAAGATGTGGCAGATCCACGGCATGGCCCATGTGTGGGCCGCCCGTGCCGTGGTGCCCGAGATGGTGGCACGGGGTGAGGGCTGCTTCATGGTCACGGCCTCGGCCGCGGGCCTTCTGAACATCGTGGAGACGGCACCCTATGGCGTCACCAAGCATGCGGCGCTGGCCTTTGCCGAATGGCTGCGCATCGCCTATGGCCGCCGCGGCGTTCGGGTGAGCTGCCTGTGCCCGCAGTCGGT
>CAZUJD010000190.1:0-6248 GCA_964620025.1 uncultured Ramlibacter sp.
GCCACCTGGTCGCCTTCGGCCACGGTGTTGTGCACCGTCATGCGCAGCGGGCCGGTCATGGCCTGCGCCATGCGATTGAAGATGTCGGCCATCTCGGCCTTGGTGCGCAGCCCGGCCGTGGCATTGCTGCCGGGCACGCCCGCCAGCCAATAGGTGCAGTCGTCGGCCATCAGGGCCAGCACGCCGGCGGTGTCGCCTGCGTCGAAGCGGGTTTAAAAGTCGATGGCGGTCTGGCGGTTGGTGTCGGCAGTGGTCATGGTTTTTCCTTGAAGTGTTGCTCGGCTGTTGCGCCGCAGTGCTATTGGGAAACTTCGAGTGCGCTCAAGGTCAAGCGCTTTTTGCCAGGCGGACCGGGCACAGGCCTTGCAAGGTCGGCGCGGCCTCTGTACATTGCTTTTTTTGAGGGTTCTGCATGTCTGTTGAAGTACCGGCCCCGCGCCACATCCGCCTCACCTCCCACGCCGGTGGTTTTGGCGCCCTGCCCATCCACTGGGGCGCCGCCACCCCCACCGAACGCGGCCCCATCGTGGGCACCACCACCAGCCGCGCCCACCGCAACGTGATCGGCACGCACAGCGGCAGCTACAGCGTGTACCGCGCGCTGGCCGTGGCCGCCGGCGCCCTGTCGGCCAGCCACAAGGCCGACCTGACCAACACCGCCCCCACCGATGTCATCGGCCCCTACCCGCAGTGGTCCGATCCGGGCAAGATCGTCAGCCTGGACCCTTGGGGCGCCACCGTGGCCGATGTGTTCAGCAACGAGCTGGCCGCGGGGTATGACATCAAGCCCACCATCGCCGTGACCAAGGCCCATGTGATCCTGCCCGAGGTGATCGAAGCCCTGCAAAAGGGCCGGTTGCAGGCCGACGGCAAGGTGCTCACAGCCGGCGGCGCGGCCCTGGTGACCAAGGCCGCCGTGGATCCCGTGTGGTACCTGCCCGGCGTGGCGCAGCGCTTTGGCTGCAGCGAAAGTGACTTGCGCCGCGTGCTGTTTGAAGAAACCGGCGGCATGTACCCCGAGCTGGTCACGCGCAGCGACCTGGAGGTGTTCTTGCCGCCCATCGGCGGGCTCACGCTGTACATCTTTGGCAACCCGCGCGACCTGGCCAACCCCGATGTGGAGCTGACCGCCCGTGTGCACGACGAATGCAACGGCTCCGACGTGTTTGGGTCTGACATCTGCACCTGCCGACCCTACCTGACGCATGCGATTGAAGAATGCATCCAGGGCGCGCAGCGCGGCGGCGTGGGGCTGTGTGCCTATTACCGCAAGGAGGGCCGCGCGCTGGGCGAGGTCACGAAATTCCTGGTCTACAACGCCCGCAAGCGCCAGGTCGGCGGCGACACCGCCGACCAGTACTTTGCCCGCACCGAATGCGTGGCCGGCGTGCAGGACATGCGCTTTCAGCAGTTGATGCCCGACGTGCTGCACTGGCTGGGCATCCGCAAGATCCACCGCCTGGTGTCCATGAGCAACATGAAATACGACGCCATCACCGGCTCGGGCATCGAGGTGGGCGAGCGCATCAACATCCCTGACGAGCTGATCCCCGAGGACGCCCGCGTGGAAATGACGGCCAAGATGGCGGCCGGCTATTTCACGCCCGGCGCCGTTCCCGACGCCGACGCGCTCAAGAGCGCCAAGGGCCGGGGGCTGGACGCATGACGCCTGAAGACCACGCGGCAGCCAGCCTGCGCACCACCGCCGCCGTGCGCGAGCGCGCCGCCGCCCTGCTGGCCCGTGCCCGTGCCGGGCAGTCGGCCTGGTTCTCGGTGGACGACGCCGCGCTGGACGCCGTCGCCGCCCAGGTGGCCGACGTCACCCGCAGCCGCTACCCCGGTTTGCAGATCCCGTACCACAGCCGCTGGCGCCACTTTGAACCCGGCGGGGTGGACCGCAAGGCCCTGCTGGATGCGCGGCTGGGTCAGGCCGGCCCGGCTGAACGCGCACGCACCTGTATCGACCTGGCCGTGGTGAGCGTGCTGCTGGACGCAGGTGCCGGCGCCGACTGGAAATACGTGGAGCCCACCACCGGCCAGACCCTGGCGCGCTCTGAAGGCCTGGGTGTGGCCAGTTTTCACGCCTTCATGGCGGGGCTGTTCAGCAGTGACCCGGCCCGCCCGCTGCAGGCCGACGCCGACGGCTTGCGTTCCCTGGCCGGCGACCAGCTCGCGGCGGCCTTTCAGGTCAGCCCGGCCAACCCGCTGGTGGGGGTGGACGGCCGGCTGGTGCTGTTGCGCCGCCTGGGCGATGTGCTGCGCGGGCAGCCCGCCGTGTTTGGTGCCGGCGTACCGCGCCCCGGCGGCCTGTTCGACGCACTGGCCGCACCGGCCACGGCGGGCGTGGCCGCGCACGACATCCTGTCGCTGGTGCTGGCCTATCTGTCGCCCATCTGGCCGGCCCAGAACCAGCTCGGCGCCGTGCCGCTGGGTGACTGCTGGCGCCACAGCGCCGTGCGCGGCCCGGGCCTGTCAGACGGCTGGATGCCGTTTCACAAGCTGTCGCAATGGCTGACCTATTCGCTGATCGAGCCGTTTGAATGGGGCGGCGTGCCGGTGCACGGGCTGGACGCCCTGACCGGCCTGCCCGAATACCGCAACGGCGGCCTGCTGCTGGACGGCGGCGCGCTCCGGCTGAAAGACCCTGCGCTGGCCCGGCGCACCTGGCAGGCCGGCGACGAGCTGGTGGTGGAATGGCGCGCGCTCACGGTCGCTATGCTTGACGAGCTGGCGCCGCGCGTGCGCAGCCGGCTGGGCCTGAACGCCGGGCAGATGCCGCTGGCCTGCGTGCTGGAAGGCGGTACCTGGGCGACCGGCCGCGTTCTGGCACAACGCTTGCGTGGGGGCACCCCGCCCCTGGACATTGCAAGCGACGGCACCGTTTTTTGACAGACCGATTACCAAAGTAGCAACAACAAGAAGGCAACCGACCATGAGCAATGTCCACGTCATCAACCACCCGCTGGTGCAGCACAAGCTGACGCTGATGCGCAAGAAAGAGGCCAGCACCAACAGCTTTCGCCGCCTGCTCAACGAGCTGGCCGCGCTGATGGCCTATGAAGTCACCCGCGACATGCCGATGTCCGAGGTGGAAATAGAAACCCCGCTGGAGACCATGAAGGCCAGGGTGATCGACGGCAAGAAGCTGGTCTTCGTGTCGATCCTGCGCGCGGGCAACGGCATCCTGGAGGGCATGCTCAACGTGGTGCCCGGCGCGCGCGTGGGCCATGTGGGCCTGTACCGCGACCCCAAGACGCTGACGGCCGTGGAGTATTACTTCAAGATGCCCAGCGAAATGCACGAGCGCGACGTGGTCATCGTCGACCCCATGCTGGCCACCGGCAATTCGGCCATTGCCGCCGTGGACCGGCTCAAGGAAATGAAGCCCAAGTCCATCAAGTTCGTCTGCCTGCTGACCTGCCCCGAGGGCGTGGCCGCGCTGCAAAAGGCCCACCCCGACGTGCCGATCTACACCGCTGCCATCGACCGCCAGCTCAATGACCACGGCTATATCCTGCCGGGCCTGGGCGATGCCGGCGACCGGATCTTTGGAACCAAATGACGTTTTCACCCCTGTCTCTATTTCAATCAGAGGAGCTTTCATGACCAACCGCCGTTCCCTCATCACCCTGGCTGCCATCGCAGCCCTGTCGGCCCCCGGCCTGGCCCTGGCGCAAGCCAAGATCAAGGTCGCGGCCATCTACACCGTGCCGTTCGAGCAGCAGTGGGTCAGCCGCATCCACAAGGCGCTCAAGGCCGCCGAGGCACGTGGCGAGATCGAATACAAGGCCAGCGAAAACGTGTCCAACGCCGACTACGAGCGCGTCATGCGCGAATACGCCACGGGTGGCAACCAGTTCATCGTGGGCGAAGCCTTTGCGGTGGAGGCCGCCGCCCGCAAGGTGGCCAAGGATTTCCCCAAGACGTCTTTCCTGCTGGGCAGCTCGGGCAAGCCGCAGGCACCCAACTTCAGCGTGTTTGACAACTACATCCAGGAGCCCGCCTACCTGAGCGGCATGATCGCCGGCGGCATGACCAAGACCAACAAGATCGGCATGGTCGGCGGCTTCCCCATCCCCGAAGTCAACCGCCTGATGAACGCCTTCATGGCCGGCGCCAAGGAAACCAACCCCAAGGTCGAATTCACCGTGAGCTTCATCAACAGCTGGTTCGACCCGCCCAAGGCCAAGGAAGCATCCTTCGCCATGATCGACAAGGGCGCCGACGTGATGTACGCCGAGCGCTTTGGTGTGTCGGACGCCGCCAAAGAGAAAGGCAAGCTCGCCATTGGCAACGTGATCAACACGCAGGACAAATACCCCGACACCGTGGTGTCGTCGGCCCTGTGGAACATGGAGCCCACCATCGACCGCGCGCTGAAGCTGGTGAAGGAAGGCAAGTTCACCGCCGAAGACTATGGCCAGTACTCGATGATGAAGTACAAGGGCAGCGAGCTGGCCCCGCTGGGCACGTTTGAAAAGAAGATCCCGGCTGACATCGTGGCCAAGGTCAAGGCCAAAGAGAAAGCCATTCTCGACGGCAAGTTCACAGTGAAAGTGGACGACAACGCCCCCAAGTCGAGCAAGTAACCCCCCCTGAGTCGGGCTTCGCCCGCCTTCCCCCCAGGGGGACGCCGTCAGCGGCCCGGCCAAGCCGGTTCCGCGACGGCCGCTGGAACAATCCACATCTCCCTTGACGCCTGTCCTTCGCCTGAACGGCATCACCAAGCGGTTTGGCCCGCTGGTGGCCAACGACAACATCTCGCTCACGCTGGACCGTGGCGAGGTGCTGGCGTTGCTGGGTGAAAACGGCGCGGGTAAAAGCACGCTGGTGTCCATCCTGTTCGGCCACTACCTGGCCGACGAGGGCAGCATTGAAGTTGACGGCGCCGCCCTGCCCCCCGGCAACCCGCGCGCCGCGCTGGCCGCCGGCGTGGGCATGGTGCATCAGCACTTCACCCTGGCCGACAACCTGAGCGTGCTGGACAACGTGGTCATGGGCACCGAGCCGCTGTGGCAGCCGTTCAGCCGCCGCGCCGCCGCACGTGCCCGGCTGGCTGAGGTGGGGCAACGATTTGGCCTGCAGGTGGATGCAGATGCCAGGGTGGGCAGCCTGTCGGTTGGCGAACGCCAGCGGGTGGAGATACTGAAGGCGCTGTACCGCGGCGCCCGCATTTTGATCCTGGACGAACCGACCGCCGTGCTGACCCCGCAGGAAAGCGAGGCGCTGTTTGACACCCTGGGCCAGATGGTGGCGCAGGGCCTGTCCATCATCTTCATCAGCCACAAGCTGGCCGAAGTGCTGCGCGTGTCACACCGCGTGGCCGTGCTGCGCGGCGGCAAGCTGGTGGCGCAAGCCCCGGCTGAGGGCACCACCCAGGCGCAGCTGGCGCAGTGGATGGTGGGCCACGCCGTGGCCGCGCCGCAGCGCCGCCCGGCCCGTGCCGTGGGCTACGTAGTGTGTGAGCTGTCGGGCGCCACCACGCCGGCCGGCCAGGGCGACCGGCTGGCCGGTGCGAGCCTGGCACTGCGCGCGGGCGAGATCGTGGCAGTGGCCGGTGTGTCGGGCAACGGCCAGGTGGCGCTGGCGGATGTGCTGTGCGGCGTGCGCGCGCTGCAGTCGGGCAGCGTCACCCTGAGTGGCCAGCCCCTGCCCGCCTCACCCGCCACGCTGGTCACGCGCGGCGTGGCCCGTGTGCCCGAAGACCGCCACGCCGTGGGTGTGGTGGGCGATTTGCCCGTGTGGGAAAACGCCGTGTCCGAGCGGCTGCGCACGCCTGCCTTCAGCCGTTGGCTGTGGGTACGCCGCGCTGCAGCCCGCGCCCATGCCCGCCGGGTGATGGAAGCGTTTGACGTGCGCGGCGGCGGGCCGCTGACCGCGGCGCGGTCGCTGTCGGGCGGCAACATGCAAAAGCTGATTTTGGGCCGTGCGTTGCTGGCACCGGACGGCGGCACACCCAAACTGATCGTGGCCCACCAGCCCACCTGGGGCCTGGACATTGGCGCGGTGGACTATGTGCAACAGCAGCTGGTGGCCGCGCGCGATGCAGGCGCGGCGGTACTGCTGATCTCTGACGACCTGGACGAAGTGCTGGCCCTGGGCGACCGCGTGGCGGTGATGCATGGCGGGCATTTGACGGATGCGTTGCCCGCCGACGAATGGACGCGCGAGCAAATAGGCCTGGCCATGGCGGGCGCCGCCCCATGAGGCTGGAAAAACGCACGCAAACATCGCCCGCAGCGCTGGTG
>CAZUJD010000191.1:0-6131 GCA_964620025.1 uncultured Ramlibacter sp.
GAACCACAGGAACGCCAGGCCAGCCCCGGCCATGGCGGCGCAGAAGATCAGCAGTTCGCCCGCGCCGGGAATGTGCGGGAAGAACAGGTACTTCGAGTACACCGCGCTGCCCGTCACGTAGGCAAACACGCCCAACGCCGAACCCACCATCACCACCGGCATGATGGCCAGCCCGTCCAGGCCGTCGGTCAGGTTCACGGCATTGCTGGCACCTACGATCACCAGATAGGTCAGGATCACGAAGCCGAATACGCCCAGCGGGTAGCTCACCTCCTTGATGAACGGCAGCAGCAGGCCGGCCTTGGGCGGCAGGTTCACGTCAAAGCCTGACTGCACCCAGCTGAAGAACAGCTCCAGCACCTTGAGGTTGGAGCTTTCGGAGATGCTGAATACCAGGTACAGCGCGGCCAGCAGCCCGATGATGGATTGCCAGAAATACTTCTCGCGCGAACGCATGCCCTCTGGGTCCTTGTGCACCACCTTGCGCCAGTCATCCACCCAGCCGATCGCACCGAAACCCAGCGTGACCAGCAGCACGATCCATACGAAGCGGTTGGACAGGTCAAACCACAGCAGCGTGGAGATCGCGATCGACAGCAGGATCAGCACGCCACCCATCGTGGGCGTGCCGCTTTTGGCCAGGTGCGTCTGCATGCCGTAGCCGCGCACGGGCTGGCCGATCTTGAGTTCCGTCAGCCGGCGGATCACAAACGGGCCGGCCAGCAACCCGATCAGCAACGCCGTCATGGCGGCCATGACGGCACGAAAGGTCAGGTACTGGAACACCCGAAAGAATCCGAACTCGGGCGACAGGGTCTGCAGCCACTGGGCCAGGCTAAGCAGCATGACGGGTCTCCTCAATGTTGTCGTTCTGCGCCAGCGTCGTGATGGCCTCGCTCACGCGTTCCATCTTCATGAAACGTGAGCCTTTGACCAGTACGCTGGCGGATGCCGCAAGCTCGGCGCGTACCGCGGCAATCAGCGCGCCAATATCGGCAAAGTGGCGCCCGTTCATGCCCGCTGCCTGCTCTCCCAGGGTCAGGAGCGTTTCGATGCCGCGTGCGCGGGCGTGTGCGCCAACCTCGGCATGGAACTGCGGCCCCTGGTCGCCCACCTCTCCCATGTCGCCCAGCACCAGCAACCGCGGACCCGGCAGTTCGGCCAGCACGTCGATCGCCGCGCGCACCGAATCGGGATTGGCGTTGTAGGTGTCGTCCACCACGGTCAGCGAACGCCCCCCCAGCTGGATGGCGAAGGCGCGCGACCGGCCCTTGACCGGGGCAAAGCTTTCCAGCCCGCGCTGGATGGCCTCCAGCGGCGCACCTGCGGCCAGCGCGCACGCGGCCGCGGCCAATGCATTGCGCACGTTGTGGCGGCCGGCGATGTGGAGGGAGAACGCCAACGGCCCGGCCGGCGTTTGCGCGCCCACCTGCCAATGCCCTGACACCCACTCAGTACCGACCAAACTGATATCGGCCGACGACGTCCCGAAACACAGGCTGGCGCGTCCGGCCGCCAGGCCCGCCCACACGGGCGTGTAGTCGTCGTCCGCCGGAAACACTGCGGTGCCTACCGCCGGCAGTGCGCTGAGCACGCTGCCGTTTTCGCGCGCCACGGCTTCGATCGTGGCCATGAACTCCATATGCTCGCGCTGTGCATTGTTCACCAGCGCGACATTGGCGCGCGTGATGTCGGCCAGGTAGGCGATCTCACCCGGGTGGTTCATGCCCAGTTCGACCACGGCCACGCGGTGCGCCGCGCGCAGGCGCAACAAGGTCAGCGGCACGCCGATGTCGTTGTTGAGGTTGCCCTGGGTCGCCAGCGCTGCGTCGCCCTGCCACGCGCGCAGGATGGACGCGATCATCTGCGTCACCGTTGTCTTGCCATTGCTGCCGGTCACGGCGATCAGCGGCAGGTTGAACTGGCTGCGCCAGCCGGCAGCCAGCTGGCCCAGTGCCAGGCGCGTGTCGTCCACTTCGATGCCGCTGGCTCCTGTGGGCACCTTGCCGCGGTGGGCCAGCACGGCAGCCGCGCCCTGGGCCAATGCGTCGGCCAGGAAATCATTGGCATCAAAGCGCTCACCCTTGAGCGCCACGAACAGGTCGCCGGGCTGCAATGTACGGGTGTCTGTGTGCACGCGCTGCACAGTGACGTCACCATCACCCACCAGCCGCCCGCCAGGCAGCCATTGCAAGGCCTGGGTCAGCGTCATCATGCGGAAGCCTCCCGTTTTGCGAGCGCGGCACGGGCATGCGCCAGGTCAGAAAACGGGTGTTTCACAGCACCGATTTCCTGGTAGTCCTCATGTCCCTTGCCGGCGATCAGCACCACATCCCGTGCGTCGGCCTGTGCCAGCGCGTCGGCAATGGCCAGCGCGCGGTCTGCCTGCACCTGCACACATTGATGGTGGCTCAGGCCCAGCAGGATCTGGCTGATGATGGCCTCGGGCTTTTCACCACGCGGGTTGTCGCTGGTGACCACTACGCGATCGGCATTCTTTTCGGCCACCGCGGCCATCAGCGGTCGCTTGGTGGTATCGCGGTTGCCGCCGCAGCCAAACACGCACCACAACCGGCCCTCACGCCGGACCGCCAGCGGTCGCAGTGCCAGCAGGGCCTTGTCCAGCGCGTCGGGCGTATGGGCATAGTCCACGGCCACCAGCGGCTGGCCATCCAGCGCAATGCGCTCCATGCGTCCGGGCACCGGCAGCAGGCCGCCGCAGGCCTGCACGGCGGCAGCCAGCGGCACACCCATGGCACGCATGGCGGCAAGCACGCCCAGCAGGTTGGACACGTTGTACTGGCCCACCAGCTGTGTCTGGAGGTCGTGGCGCTCATCGCCCTCGCACACGGCAAAGCACAAGCCCTGCGTGTTGTAGCCAACTTCACGTGCCATCAGTCGCGCCGGCCTCTCGCATGAGACCGTCCACACATCCAGTGCACCGGCGTCCAGCGAATCCACCAGAGACTCGCCGCGCGGGTCGTCCAGGTTGATGACGGCCGCGCGCAGGCCCGGCCAGCGGAACAGCTGCGCCTTGGCCTCCCAATAGGCCTGCATGCTGCCGTGGTAGTCCAGATGGTCCTGCGTGAAATTGGTGAAGATGGCCACGCGGATGCGCGTGCCATCCAGGCGGCGCTCGACAATTCCAATGGATGAGGCCTCGATCGCGCAGGCGCGCAGGCCATCCGTCAGGAACCGGCGGAACTGGCTTTGAAGCAGCACCGGGTCAGGCGTGGTCAGGCCGTTGAACTCGACATGCGGCGGTACACCGGTGCCCAGCGTGCCCACCACAGCGCACGGAAGGGGCGCAGGCCGCTGTACTGCCGACAATGCCTGCGCCAGCCACCAGGCCGTGGACGTCTTGCCGTTGGTGCCGGTCACAGCCAGCACTTCCAGCTGTTCGGAAGGTGATTCGTAGTAGGCAGCGGCGATCGGCCCGGTAGCGGACTTGAGCTGGCTGTAAAGGGCGATCGTCTTTCCGTCGGCATTCAAATCCCAGGCATCCACCCCGGCCTTTTCGACGATGCAGGCGGCCGCACCCAGCGCCAGGGCCGAAGGCACATGCTTGCGGCCGTCGGTGGCAGCACCAGGCCAGGCGATGAAGCCATCACCAGCCCCGATCTTGCGGCTGTCCGTGTGCAGCGCACCCGTGACGCGCTCGCGCAACCAGCGCGCGGCCTGCACGGGGGAGTCGAGCTCGGTCATCAGAACGACTCCTCGACAGCGTTGGCCACGATTTGCGGCTTGACTGCCATGTCAGGCTGCACGCCCATCATGCGCAGCGTCTGCTGCACCACCTCACTGAACACCGGCCCGGCGACCGTGCCGCCGTAGTACTGGCCGGCAGTGGGTTCGTCGATCATGACAGCCACGATGATGCGGGGCTTGTCGATGGGTGCCATGCCAGTGAACCAGGAACGGTACTTGCCCGCGGCGTAGCCCTTGCCCACCTGCTTGCGGGCCGTGCCGGACTTGCCGCCCACCGAATAGCCCACGGTCTGTGCCTTCTGGCCTGTGCCGCCGGGACCAGCAGCCAGCCACAGCATGTGGCGCACCTGAGCCGCGTGCGCGGCGGAGAACACCGGTACGCCCGCTGCCGGGGTGTCGGTCTTGAGCATGGTGGCGGGGATGATGGCGCCGTCGTGCGCGAACGCCGTGTAGGAGCGGGCCATCTGGAACAGTGATGCCGACAGGCCGTACCCGTACGACATGGTGGCCTGTTCGATGGGCTTCCAGCTCTTCCAGGGGCGCAGCCGGCCCGGTACCACGCCGGGAAAGGCGATTTGCGGCTTCTGGCCGTAACCCAGCGCGGTATAGACGTCCCACATTTCCTTGGGCGTCAGACGCTGGGCGATCTTGAGCGCCCCCACGTTGCTGGATTTCTGGATCACGCCATCCACGTCCAGCACGCCATAGTTGTGCGTGTCATTGATTGTGAAGCCGCCCATGCTGTAGCGGCCCGGCGAGGTGTCGATGATCGTGTTGTGCTTGACCCGGCCGAGTTCGAGCGCGGCGGCGACCGTGATCGGCTTCATCGTGGACCCGGGCTCGAAGGTGTCGGTCAGGGCGCGGTTGCGCAGCTGCTCACCTGTGAGGTTCTGGCGGCGGTCCGGGTTGTAGCTCGGGTAGTTGGCCAGTGCCAGGACTTCACCGGTGCCGCTGTCCAGTACCACCACGCTGCCCGCCTTGGCCTTGTTGGCAATGACCGCATCACGCAGCTTCTGCCAGGCAAAGAACTGGACCTTGCTGTCGATCGACAGTTGCAGGTCGCGGCCGTCCACGGGCGGGGTCTGCTCGCCCACGCCCTCCACCACACGACCCAGGCGGTCCTTGATGACACGACGCGAACCCGCGCGCCCGGCCAGTTCGCTGTTGAAGGACAGCTCGACGCCTTCCTGGCCGTTGTTCTCCACGTTGGTAAAGCCGACCACATGGGCAGCTGCTTCGCCTTCGGGGTATTTGCGCTTGTACTCCTTGCGCTGGTAGATGCCCTTGATGTTCAGCTCGGTGATCTTCTGCGCCACGCCCTCGTCAACCTGGCGCTTGAGCCAGACGAAGGTTTTGTCTTCGTCGGCCAGTCGCTTGTTCAGGTCCGCCAGGGGCATGTCCAGCAACCTTGCCAGCTGGCCGAGTTGGGCCGGCGTGGCTTCCACGTCTTCGGGAATGGCCCAGATGCTGGGCGCAGGCACCGACGTCGCCAGCAGCAGGCCGTTGCGGTCCAGGATGCGCCCGCGGTTGGCGGGAAGCTCCAGCGTGCGGGCAAAGCGCACTTCACCCTGCTTGCGGAAGAAATCATTGCCAATGACCTGCACCCAGGCGGCACGGGCAGCCAGGCCGGCAAATCCCAGGGCAATGGCCGCTACGATGAATTTGCTGCGCCACACGGGCGTCTTGCTGGCCAGCAGCGGGCTGGACGTGTAAAGGACGCTGCGGCTGCTCATCGCGCAGCTCCTGAAGCGGCCGGTGCGCCAGCCTGGCCCGGCGCGGCGTACTGCACATACTGGGTGATGGCCGGCGTGGCCGTGCGCATCTGCAGCTGCTCCTTGGCCAGCTTTTCCACGCGCCCCGGGGTGGATTGCGCGCGCTTTTCAACCTTGAGCCGCTCAGCCTCCACCTCCAGCCGGCGTGCCTCAGACTGGGCGCGGTCAATTTCGGTGAACAGGCGGCGGGATTGGTACTGGGTGTGGACCAGGTACAGCGCGCTAGCCAGCACGGCCAGCAGGAGGACGAGGTTCAGGCGGGTCATGGACGAGCCCCCACGCTTGTCACTGCGTGTACTGCGCTGCCCCCCAAGGGGGCTTTCACGCCTTGGAACGGTCCGGCGGCGTTCATGCCTGCGTCCTTTCCGCCACGCGCATGATTGCGCTGCGCGAGCGCGGGTTGGCCGCAACCTCTTCGGCCGATGGCTTGATGCGGTCCATCGCCTTGAGCTTCATGGGCTTGGGCGCGGCAAACGGCGCGCGACGGTCATACACCTCGCGCGAATTCGCAGCGATGAACTGCTTGACGATGCGGTCTTCCAGCGAATGGAAACTGATCACCACCAAACGGCCTCCGGGTTGAAGTACGTCAAGGCTGGCCTCTAGCGCCTGTTGCAGCTCTTCAAGCTCGGCGTTGATGAAAATCCGAAG
>CAZUJD010000192.1:0-6115 GCA_964620025.1 uncultured Ramlibacter sp.
CCGGGCACGTCAATGGGCAGCCCCGCCAGCAGGCTTGCCATGTGGGCCACATTGCGGTTGTCTTCACCGGCCTGGTTGGCGCAGCCGTAGATCACGTCGGTCACGGCCGCCCAGTCCACATTCGGGTTGCGCGCCATCAGCGCCTTGAGCGGGATCGCGCCCAGATCGTCGGTGCGCACGCTGCTGAGGGCACCGCCATAGCGGCCAAAGGGCGTGCGGATGGCGTCGCAGATGAAAGCCTGAGGCATGAAAGTGTCTCCTGATCAAAGTTGGGAAAGGGTACTCAGGACTGCAGTGGCAGGCCCACGAGTTGTTCAAGTTCGGCATGGCTCAGACCGTCCACACGGTCCACGCAGCGCAGGCCCTGGGGCGTGACGTCCAGTGTGGCCACGTCGGTGTAGATGCGTTTGACGCAGGCCAGGCCCGTCAGCGGGTACGTGCATTCGCGCACGATCTTGCTGGCGCCCTGTCTGGTCAGCAGGTCCATCATCACCCAGGTCTGTTTGGCGCCCACCGCCAGGTCCATGGCGCCGCCCACGGCGGGGATGGCACCGGGCTCGCCGGTGTGCCAGTTGGCCAGGTCGCCGCGTTCGCTGACCTGAAAAGCACCCAGCACGCAGATGTCCAGATGGCCGCCGCGCATCATGGCAAAGCTGTCGGTGTGGTGAAAATACGAGCCGCCGGGCAGCAGCGTCACGGGCTGCTTGCCGGCGTTGATGAGGTCGTAGTCCTCCTCACCCGCAACCGGCGCGGGGCCCATGCCGAGCAGGCCGTTCTCGCTGTGCAACAGCACTTCGCGACTGGAGGGAATGTGGTTGGCCACCAGCGTGGGCTGGCCTATGCCCAGGTTGACGGTGGCTCCTTCGGGGATGTCCTGCGCTACACGCGCTGCCAGCTGGTCTTTGGTGCGTTTGCTGTAGGTCATGTTCAGGCCGCTTTCTTCAGGCCACCTGCCTGTGTGGCCTGGCGTTCAATCTGGACGATATGACTCACAAAGATGGCGGGCGTCACGATCGCCTCCGGGTCCAGCGCGCCCAGCTCGACCACCTCGTGCACGCTGGCCACCGTGCGCTTGCAGGCCATGGCCATGCTGGGGCCGAAGTTGCGCGCCGTCTTGCGATAAGTCAGGTTGCCCCAGCGGTCACCGCGCTCGGCCTTGATGAGCGCCACGTCGCCATGGATGGGGTACTCCAATACATACTGGCGGCCGTTGATCTCGCGCGTCTCCTTGCCTTTGGCCAGATCGGTCCCAAAACCGGTGGGCGTGAAGAAGGCGCCAATGCCCGCGCCTGCCGCGCGGATGCGCTCTGACAGGTTGCCCTGGGGCACCAGCTCCAGCTCCAGCTTGCCGCTGCGGTACAGCGCGTCAAACACATGGCTGTCGGCCTGGCGCGGAAAGCTGCAGATGATCTTGCGCACGCGGCCTGTGGCCAGCAATGCGGCCAGCCCGGTGTCGCCGTTGCCCGCATTGTTGTTCACCACGGTCAGGTCCCTGGCGCCCTGCGCTATCAGGCCATCGATCAGTTCGTTGGGAATGCCGGCCGTGCCGAACCCACCGATCATGACGGTGGCGCCGTCCTGGATGCCGGCCAGCGCCTGGGCGGCCGAAGAAGCGACTTTATTGATCATGCCCCAATTGTCTCGTCATAGTTCGTATATAGAACACTTGTTCGTATAATGAATGTTTAACGAATTCTAATGGACCTCCCCCACCATGGCAAACGCAGCTCCGCGCCCCCCGGGAACACCGCAGCCGGGTGACGGCTATGTGCAGTCGTTTGCACGCGGGCTGGAAGTCATACGTACTTTCAATGCGCAGGCACCGCAGCAGACGCTGAGTGAAGTGGCACAGCACAGCGGGCTGACGCGCGCCGGCGCAAGGCGCATCCTGCTGACATTGCAGGCCCTGGGCTATGTGCACACCGATGGCAAGTTGTATCGCCTGACGCCACGCATCCTGGACCTGGGCTTTGCCTACCTGTCGTCCATGCCCATCTGGAACCTGGCCGAACCTGTCATGGAGGCGCTGGTGGCGCAGGTCAAGGAGTCGTGTTCTGCGGCTGTGCTGGACGCCGCCGACATCGTTTATGTACTGCGTGTACCCACCCACAAGATCATGAGCATCACGCTGGGCGTGGGTTCACGCCTGCCGGCATATTGCACATCCATGGGTCGGGTGCTGCTGGCAGACCTGCCCGACGACGAGTTGACCGTGCGGCTGAAGGCCTCCAGCCGTACGGCGCATACGCGACACACGGTGACGGACGTTGACGCGCTGCTGGCAAAGGTGGCCCAGGCGCGCCGCCAGGGCTGGTGCATCGTGAACCAGGAGCTCGAAGAAGGCCTGATCTCCATGGCCGCCCCCATCACCAACGGCGCGGGCCGCACAGTGGCGGCGCTGAACATCAGCGGCCAGGCCAACCGTACCAGTGCCCGCGCCATGCAGGACACCCTGCTTCCGGCACTGCTGGAGGGTGCGCGCTCCATTTCCGGACTTCTGGGCCAGCGACCGGCACCTCAGTCCTGAGAGCGTTGTCATAAATTTGTCACCGTAATGTCATGTGAGAATGAAGCCTTCGCACCAGAACGACAACGGAGACCTCTCATGACCCCATCATCTGTCCTGCGGCCCCGGCTGCTGCGCCGTCACACCCTGGCGCTGGCGCTGCTGGCGCTGGCAGTCCTGCCCGCCACCGCGCAGGACTACCCCAGCAAACCCGTCAAGCTCGTCATCCCCTTCCCCGCAGGCGGCAGCTCAGACGGCATTGGGCGGCAGATTGCTGACAAGCTGGGCGGCATCCTCAAGCAGTCTGTGGTGGTGGAAAACAAGGGCGGTGCCGGCGGCATGATCGGCACCGACGCCGTGGCCAAGTCCGCCCCTGACGGCTACACACTGGTGCTGGTGGATGTGTTTCACACCAGCACGCCGGTGTACACACGCAAGATGCCCTATGACGCCGTCAAGGACTTCACACCCATTTCGCTGATTGGCCGCTCACCGGCCTTCCTGGTGGCCAGCCCCACGTTTGAGCCCAGGACGGGCCGTGACGCCGTGGCGTTTGCCAAGGCCCAGCCGGGCAAGATGTCCATGGCCATTGCCGGCACCGGCAGCGTGGTGGTGGACCTGTTTCGCGCACGCTCGGGCCTGCAGTTCGTGAGCGTGCCCTACCGCGGCTCTTCGCCCGCGCTGATCGATCTCATGAGCGGGCAGGTCAATGTGATGATCACCACCATGGCCAGTGCCGGCACGCATGTGAAGGCCGGCAAGCTGCGTGCGCTGGCCGCTACCGGCAGCAAACGCAACGCCGACTTCCCCGACGTGCCGACGTTCAGCGAACTGGGCATCAACGGCATGGACTATGAGCAATGGTTTGGCGTGATGGGCCCAGCCAACATGCCCAAACCCGTGGTGGACAAGCTGGCCGGCGCCATGGAACAGGTGCTTCGCATGCCCGATGTGCGCGAACGCCTGGTTGGCATGGCGCTGGAGGTTGCCCAACCCGGCCCGGACGAGATGAAGCGCAAGGTCGAAGGCGATGCCCAGCGCTGGCAGAAACTGGCCATGGAGCTGGACATCAAGCCACTGGACTGACCAGCGGGCCGTTGTGCCGGGTCAGGGCTTGCGAAAGCCCATGACCAGCACCACGCCGCCCAGCACCATGGCGCCGATGCTGAGCCATTGGGGCACGTTGACCGACTCCTTTTCCTGCACCTTGAGCTGCAGCGGACCGATCTCGGCCTTGGTGGTTTCCTTGGTGAAGCTGAAGCCACCGGTCATGAAACCGGCCAGTCCCAGCACGATGAGCACGATGCCCGTAATTCTTGCTGCGTTCATGGATATCTCCTTCGGGTTCTGGTGCCGCCATGGTGGGGGCGGCGACCCGGCCGCCTCGTAGGACCGGGCCCCGACACGACGTAGCCGGCGGCCACATCGCGCCCACGTGCTACGCTTTGCGCCCATGTTTGCCCCCAGCCAAGCCGACGTCCGCCGCTTTTTCTGCGCCGCCCATGCCAAGACCCGATCCGGCGAGCCGCTGGAGGCACTCGAAACGCTGGCTGGCCAATGGATCGCGGAACATCCCGAATACCACGCCGATCTGGCCGACGTGGATGTAGCGCTGGCACGTGAATACACGGGCCAGGATGGCCAGACCAATCCGTTCCTGCACCTGTCCATGCACCTGTCGATCAGCGAACAGTGCTCGATCGACCAGCCGCGCGGCATCCGCCAGGCGGTGGAGCTGCTGGCGGCACGCCGCGGCTCGCTGCACGACGCCCACCATGAAACCATGGAATGCCTGGGCCAGATGCTGTGGGAAAGCCAGCGCTCGGGCCGCCCGCCCGACGGGCAGGCCTACATCGACGCGGTACAGCGGCGCGCCACACGCGACTGAGCCCTCCTTCATCTGGAGGAGGCGGCGGTGTACAACCAATGTTAGCGTTACGGGCGCGGCTGTAAGGCCGTTTGTTTACAACGCTACATCAGGAGGACACCATGAAACACCCGCTTTTTGCCGCCCTGCTGGGCCTCGGCCTGGCAGGCAACAGCCTGGCCGCCACCAAGGACTACACCTTTTCCAGCTTCACCGCCACCAGCGACAAAACCCGGTGCGAAGGCACGGTCAGCGTCAGCCTCAGCGGCAGCCCGAGCGTCACCAAAACCCGATTCACAGGCAAATCGGGCAGCCACAAGCCTTCAAATGTGAACCTCAGCGTGGGCTCCAGAAGCGACGACACCACGCCGACTGGCAGCGACGGCAGCTGGGCTGGGTCCACCAACGCCTTCAACGGCTCGGCTTTCAGCAACGGCACCTGGAAGATGACCATCAAGCCCATTGGCGCGCTCCCCGGCTCCGTCACTGCGGGCACCCCACCCAAACCGACACCGGCCGCTCCCGCCAGGCCGTCCACGGGCTCCACACTGGTTACCTGCAACAGCTTTGAAGGCACCGTCCTGACGTTTGAATACTGAACGGCCGCCCGTTTCCCCCATGAAAAAAGCCCGCATCGCGGGCCTTTTTCATGGGGGAAGCATCAGACCTTCAACGGAAGCGTTTTTCCGGCACAGTCTTCAGGTCTCCGTCCAGCGAACTCACATAGCCCGACAGCGCCTTCAGCTCGGCATTGCTGAACTGCTTGGCAATACCGGCCATCACGCCATTGGAGCGGCCGATGTTGGCATTGCCTTCGGTCTTGTAGGCCTTGAGCGCGACGAACAGGTAATCGGCGTGCTGCCCGGCAATCTTGGGATAGGCCGGGTCGATGGGCTTGGCAAAGTTCTCGCCATGGCACGAGGCGCACGCAGCCTTCTTCAGCAAGGCATCGACCTGGGCGCTGGGCTGCTTGCCCGGCTTGGCCGGCAAGGCGGCGTCGGTCTTGCCGTGGCCTTCGTAGTACACGGCGATATCGGCCATGTCCTGGTCGCTCAGGGAATCCGCAATGCCGCGCATGGTGGGGTGCTTGCGGTCACCAGCCTTGTAGGCAGCCAGAGCCGCCACGATGTACTTGGCTCCCTGGCCGGAGATCTTGGGGACCTTGTACACCTCGGGGAAGCTGGCCTGGTAGCCCTGGATGCCGTGGCAGCCGATGCACATGGCGATTTTCTTTTCGCCGGCGGCAGCATTGCCTTTGACTTCCTGGGCGTGGGCCGGCAGGGAGGAGAACGCCGTCACGGAAGCGACAGCCAGGCCAAACATCGTGGTCAACAACTTGTTCATTTTGCGCGCACAATCCAGTGAGAGTTCACACTTGTAATCAACCTTTGATTATATCCGGCACAACCCTTACCCCCATTTCCAACGCATCCATGAAGTTCCAAGGCTCCCAGAACTACGTCGCCACGCAGGATTTGATGCTTGCCGTGAATGCCGCCATCACACTCAAGCGGCCCCTGCTGGTCAAGGGCGAGCCCGGTACCGGCAAGACCATGCTGGCCGAGGAGGTGGCCCAGGCACTGGGCATGCCGCTGCTGCAGTGGCACATCAAGTCCACCACCAAGGCACAGCAGGGCCTGTACGAATATGACGCCGTGAGCCGGCTGCGCGACAGCCAGCTGGGCGACGAAAAGGTCAAGGACATCCAGAATTACATCGTCAAGGGTGTGCTGTGGCAGGCC
>CAZUJD010000193.1:0-6036 GCA_964620025.1 uncultured Ramlibacter sp.
CCGTCCACCACGATGAAGTCGGGCGTGATGCCTGTTTGTTGCATGGCCTTGACGATGCCGAACCATTCCCAGGGGTGGCCGATGCACAGCTTGAAGCCCGTGGGCTTGCCGCCGCTCAAGGTGCGCAGGCGCTCGATGAAATGCATCATCTCCAAGGGCGTGCTGAACGCGCTGTGCGATGACGGAGACACACAGTCCACCCCCGCCGGTACGCCGCGCGCCAGTGCAATCTCGGGCGTGACCTTGGGGCCGGGCAGGATGCCGCCGTGCCCCGGCTTGGCGCCCTGGCTGAGCTTGAGCTCGATCATCTTCACCTGCGGGTCCACCGCATTGGCGGCAAAACGCTCCTCGCTGAAGCTGCCGTCGTCGTTGCGGCAGCCGAAATAGCCCGAGCCGATCTCCCAGATCAGGTCGCCGCCGTGGGTACGGTGGTGCTGCGAAATGGAGCCTTCACCCGTGTCATGCGCAAAGCCGCCGCGCCGGGCGCCTGCATTGAGTGCCAGGATGGCGTTGGCCGACAGCGCGCCAAAGCTCATGGCCGATATGTTGAAAACGCTGGCGCTGTAGGGCTGCGCACGGCCGGCGCCGATGGTCACGCGAAAGTCGTGCGATGACAGCCGCGTGGGCTGCATGGAATGGTTGATCCATTCATAGCCCTGGGCGCCCACATCCAGCTGCGTGCCGAACGGCCGGTTGTCGGGTTCACCCTTGGAGCGCTGGTACACCAGAGAACGCTGGGCGCGTGAAAACGGCTCGGCTTCGCGGTCGCTTTCGATGAAATACTGCCGCATCTCGGGGCGGATATATTCCAGCGCAAAGCGCAGGTGGCCGATGACCGGGTAGTTGCGCAGCACGGAATGGCGAGACTGGCGCAGGTCGTACACGCCCAGGGCGAGCAGCAGGCTGGTCACCAGCAGCGCCAGCCAGCCCACCCCGAAGGCCATCAGGCTGAACAGCGACAGCGCCAGGCCGAAGACGCACAGGCCCAGCACGGTGTAGCGTACCGGGTAGTGTTTGTTGAGCTGCTTGAGCATGGCGGCCTAGCGGAAGAATTCGGCCAGCGCCTGGGCCGTCAGCGCGTGCAGCTCTTCGGGAATGAAATGGCCGGCCGGCACGGCCTGCCCGGTCACGCGCCCGGCACACTGGGCCTGCCACAGCTCCAGCGGCTTGAACAGTTTGTGCACGACGCCGCGATCGCCCCACAGCACATGCATGTCGCAGGCCACCCGCTGCCCGTGTGTGCGGCTTTCGCGGTCATGGTCCAGGTCGATGCCGGCGCTGGCGCGGTAGTCTTCACAGGCGGTGTGAATGGACTCGGGCCGGCAGAAGCAGCGTTCGTATTCGGCCAGTGCCTGCGGTTCGATGTAGCCCAGTCCCGCGCTGCCCCAGCCGCCCAGCTTGGCATGCAGGTACTGGCGCGCGTTGGGGCCGATCATCATCTCGGGCAGCGGGCTGGGCTGGATCAGGTGGAACCAGTGGTAGTAGTAGGTGGCGAACAGCTTGTCGGTCGCGCTGTACATGTCCAGTGTGGGCGCGATGTCGATCACGCACAGCTTCCTGACACGCGCCGCATGGTCCAGAGCCAGCCGGTGCGCCACGCGGCCGCCGCGGTCATGTCCGCACAGGTAGAAGCTGTCGATGCCCAGCGCCGTCATCACGTCCACCGCGTCCTGCGCCATCGCGCGCTTGCTGTAGTTGCTGTGGTCGGGCAAGCCCGGCGCGTGGGACGAATCGCCGTAGCCGCGCAGGTCGGGCAAGACCAGGAAGTAGTCCTTCTGCAGCTGCTGCGCCACCCGGTGCCACAGCACATGCGTTTGCGGAAAGCCGTGCAACAGCAGCAGCGCGGGTTTGTTGCGGTCACCACCAAAGCGCGCAAACGCCTGCGACCCCTGCAGCGCAAAGCTGCGCGACTCAAAGCCGTCAAACCACGCCATCACCGCCCCTTGGCTGCGTTGAACTTCGCCAGGTTGCCCGCGGCGGTGGCGCGCACCTTGTTGCGCAGCATCGGCGTCCAGCCCAGCAACAGGCCCGGCATGCCCAGCGCCTGGCGCGACCAGGCCCAGAAGTCAAAGCGGTCGCGGTGCGTGGCGATCAGGCCCTGCGGGTTGAAGGTGAAGGCGGCATCGATGCGGTTGAGCACCAGCCGCCCCGTGGCGCTGAAGCGGTAGTGCGCGTCCCAGTGGGCGCGACCCATGGTGGCATCGGCCTCGATGGCGCTGAACTCCAGCTTCCAGTCGGCCATGCCTTTGGCGCGCGTGGCCTCGCACAGCATGCGCCACATGCCCATGGTGGCTTCCTTGCCGCGCAGCGAAAACACCTCGTCGTCAAAGGCCACGTCGGGTGCATAGCACCGGGCCATGGCGTCGGGATCCAGCCGGGCGAAGGCCGAGTAGAACTGGGTGAGGGTGTCGGCATTCGGGTGCATGGGGGCCTTTCAAAGTGCCTTGGGAATGGCGTGCGCGAGGAAATCGTACACCGCCCGGATGCGCCGGCTGGTGCGGATCTCGCGGTGCACCGTCAGCCAGATGGGCAGGGGTGGAATCCTGAGCATGGGCAACACCGGCACGACGGCGCTGTCGCTGCGGATCAGGTAGTCCGCCATGAAGCCGATGCCCAGGCCATTGCGCACGGCCTGCCACGATGCAATCAGGTCGTCGGTGCGAAACGCAAAGTGTTCCCGGGTGACCGGGTAGCCCAGGGTGGAAAAGCCCTTCAGGATGTCTTCGTTGCGGTCGGCGCCCACCAGTTCGTGCGAGAGCAGGTCAGTGGGTTGGCGCGGCATGCCGCGGCGGCGCAGGTAGTCCTGGTGGGCGCAGGCGCTGAGCGTGACCTTGCCCACCCGTTTGGCCACCAGGGTGGCCTGGTCGGGCTGCACCATGCGCACCGCAATGTCGGCCTCACGCCGCAGCAGGTTGCTGACGGCATTGCTGGCCACCAGTTCGACCTGCACGTCTGGCTGGGCCAGGCGCATCTGGGCCAGCAAAGGCGGCAGCAGGAAGCAGGCCACCGGCTGGCTGGCCGTGATGCGCACCGTGCCCGACACCGCGCCGTCGGCGCCGTCCGCACCCGACACGCTGCGCGCCAGCTGGTGGGCGCCGGCCTCCATGGCGCGGGCCGCGTCGGCCAGGCGCAGCGCCGTGGCGGTGGGCAGCAGCCCGCGGCCGGTGCGCTCGAACAGCACCACACCGAGCTGGCCTTCCAGCTCGGCAATATGGCGGCCGATGGTGGGCTGGCTGGCATGGATGACCCTGGCGGCGCCCAGCAGGCTGCCCTGCTCCAGCGCGGCCAGAAAGGAGCGCACCAGCGTCCAGTCAAAGTTGCTATTCATTTTTGAAATTCAGATATGAACCGATAGGCAATTGTGTAACGCAGGCGGGGTTTCCACAATCACCTCCATCGCAACCCGACCGGAGCCCCGCCATGACCCATCCTGAAACCGTGCTGATCCTCGGCGCCCGCGGCCGTTTTGGCCAGGCCGCCGCCCGGGCCTTTGCCCGTGCGGGCTGGCAGGTACTGGGCCAGGTACGCCCCGGCGCGCAGGGCCCGGCCATTGCAGGCGTGCGCTGGCTGGGGCTGGACCCATCGGACACCGCTGCGCTGGCCGGGGTTGCAGGCGGCGCTGCCGTGGTGGTGCACGCCCTGAACCCTGTGTACACCCACAAGGCCTGGCGCACGCAGGCACCCGCGCTGCTGGAGTCGGCCATCCGCATCAGCCAGGTGCTGGGTGCCACGCTGATGATGCCGGGCAATGTGTACAACTTTGGCGAGGACATGCCCGCGCTGCTGCATGAAGGCGCGGCGCAGGCGGCCACGGGTGTGAAGGGTCGCATCCGCATGGCGATGGAGCAGCGGCTGCAGGCCGCTACGCATGAAGGCCTGCGTGCCGTGGTCATTCGCGCAGGGGATTTTTTTGGCAGCGGCACCGGCTCGTGGCTGGACCAGGCCGTGGCCAGGGACCTGGCGCGCGGCCGCGCCACCTGGCCCGGCCCGCTGGACGTGGCCACGCCCTGGGCCTACCTGCCCGATCTGGCGCGCACGTTTGTGCAGGTGGCGCAGCAGCGCGGCCGGCTGCCGGCCTATGCGCCGCTGCATTTTGCCGGCCACACGGTAACCGGACAGGAATGGGTGGATGCGCTGACACGTGTGGCCCGGGCGCAGGGCTGGCTGAGCGCAGGGCAGGCGTTGCGCGTCAGCCGCATGCCCTGGCCGCTGCTGCGCGTGCTGGGCCTGATGGTACCGACCTTTGCCGCGCTGGCCGCCATGCGCTACCTGTGGCGCACGCCGCACCAGTTGCACAACCAGCACCTGTGCGCGCTGATCGGTGACGAGCCGCGCACGCCGTTTGACGACGCGGTGTGCCAGTCACTGCATGACCTGGGCCTGCTGGCCCGGCCGGCCACGGCAGGGCCGGTGGCGGCCGCCTGACCCCTGTGCATTTCCAACCCTTTTCAGGAGAGTTCCATGGACCGTCGCTACTTCATCCGCCTGGCCGGTGGGGGCATGATTGCCGCCGCTGCCGCCGCCCCCATCGCAGGCTGCTCCATCAGCAGTGCCTACCCGGCTGCGGCCGTTGAAGCCTGGAGCGGCCCCGGGGCCGAAAAAGACCCCCGCAAGCGCGCCGTGGCCTATGCCATCACCGCGCCCAACCCGCACAACCTGCAGCCCTGGCTGGTGGACCTGCGCGAGCCCAACGTCATTACGCTGTACACCGACCGCGAGCGCGTGCTGCCGCACACCGACCCTTATGGCCGCCAGATCCTGATCGGCCACGGCGCCTTTGTGGAGCTGCTGGTGATCGCGCTGGCTGAGCAGGGCCTGGCAGCAGACGTGGCGCTGTGGCCGCAAGGAGAGCTGGCCGCCGACCTCAAGGAATGGGACCGCAAGCCCATCGCACGCATTGCCGTCAAGCCCGGTGCCGCGCGCGATCCGCTGTTTGCGCACATCCTGAACCGCCACACCCCCAAGAGCGACTTTGACACCACCCGAGCAGTGAAGGCCGACACGCTGCGCGCGTTGACGGCAGGCTCAGGCCGAGACGGCATTAAAACGGCCGGCACGGTGGACGCTGCCGCACTGGGCCCGCTGCGCGACCTGTGCTGGCAATCCGCCAGGGTAGAGCTGCTGACGCCGCGCACAGTGATGGAGAGCGTGCACCTCACGCGCGTGGGCCCGGGGGAAATACTGAAGCACCGCGACGGCATCAGCATCAACAGCCCGTTCATCCGCGCGGTGGATGCGGTGGGCATGTTTGACCGCAAGAACCCGCCCGCCGAAGGCAGCGAGGCCTACAAAACCATGATGGCCCGCTTTGAAGGCCACAGCCGCACCGCCATGGGTTTTGTGTGGCTGGCGGGCCGCAACCGCCGCGCCGACCAGGTCAACGCCGGCCGCGCCTATGTGCGCCTGCAACTGCAGGCCACCGCGCTGGGCGTGGGCATGCACCCCATGAGCCAGGCGCTGCAGGAGTTTGCAGAAATGGCGCCCCACTATGAACGCGCCCACCAGCTGATGCTGGGCCGCGCAGCGCCGAAGACGGCGGACGATGAAACGGTGCAGATGTTTTGCCGGCTGGGCTACACGGCGGCGCCCGCGCCGGCGACGCCGCGCAGGCCGTTGGCTGCGTTTGGTGTGTAACCCGAGGTGAGTGCTAACCCTTGGGTGCGTCACCCGCCGCCTGCTTGAGCGCATCCAGCAGCTTCTTTTTCTCGGCGGCCGCAGCAGCGGCTTCTTTGAGCGGCGACGCCGTGGCCGGGTCGGCGCCCGCTTTGTCCAGCGCGTCCTTCAGTGCATCAGCGGGCGCACGTGGGCCGGGCGCGGGTGCCGGTGCGGCAGCCGGGGCTGCACCGGGTGGTGACGCTGGGGCTGGCGCGCCCGGTGGCGGTGCGGCTGGGCCGGGTGGCGTAGCGGGCGCCGTGGGTGGCGGGGCCACTGCGGGCGCGGTCGCAGGCTGACCCAGTGGATCGGGTGTTGCCGGCGGTGATGCCGGCGGCGTTGCGCCGCCCTGCTCAGGCACAGGCGCGGGAGCCGTTGCCGGTG
>CAZUJD010000194.1:0-6006 GCA_964620025.1 uncultured Ramlibacter sp.
TGCGCCGACGGCGGCGTGATCGTGATCTGCGGCAGCGAGCCGCAGTACCGTGCGTTCTGCCAGGCGCTGCAGCACCCCGAGCTGGCCGACGACCCGCGCTTTGTCACCAACAGCGACCGGCTGGCGCACCGGCGCGAGCTGGCCGAGGTGTTCAACGGCCTGACGCGGCAGTGGCACATGCAGGAACTGCTGGCCGTGCTGGAGGCCGCGGGCATCCCCAGCGGCCCGATCAACCGCTACCCCGAGGTATTTGCCGATCCGCAGGTGGTGCACCGCGGCATCGCCCAGCGCGTGCCCCACCCCACCGCAGGCGAAGTAACCCTGTGCGCCAGCCCCATCCGTTTTGCCGGCACACAGGCGCCGCAGCCCAGCGCGCCGCCCACCATCGGCCAGCACACCGACGACATCCTGCGCGAGGTGCTGGGCCTGGACGATGCCGCCGTGGCCGCGCTGCGCGCGCAGCGCACGGTCTGAGCCGGGGCACGCCATGGACAGCTTTGACACGCTGCTTTGCGAAGTACAGGACGGCATTGCCACGCTGACACTGAACCGGCCCAAATCACTGAACGCCATCAACCGCCAGATGGCCGATGAAATGACGCAGGCACTGGCGCAGCTGGCCGCCGACGCCAGCGTGCGTGTGCTGGTTATGCGCGGCGCGGGCGACGCGTTCTGCGCGGGCGGCGACGTGCGCGACATGGCCGGCCAGGGACCGCGCAGCGCCGACGAAGCGCTGGCCGGCATGGACCGCTACCGGCGCATGACGCTGGCACTGCACCACTTCCAGAGGCCGGTGATCGCCGCAGTGGACGGCGTGGCCTTTGGCGCCGGCATGAGCCTGGCGCTGCTGGCCGACCTGGTGCTGCTGAGCGACCGCGCACGGCTGTGCATGGTGTTCCAGCGCGTGGGCCTGGTGCCCGACTGCGGCGCGCTGTACACGCTGCCGCGCCTGGTGGGCCTGCAACAGGCCAAGGCGCTCATGCTGTCGGCGCGCGAGATCGACGCCCGGCAGGCACTGGCGATGGGACTGGCGCTGGAAGTACTGCCCGCCGACCAGCTGCATGCGCGCGCCCGGCAACTGGCCCAAACGCTGGCCGGCGGCTCGCCCACCGCGCTGGGCCTGACCAAACAGGCGCTGGATGCGTCGCTGCAAAGCGACCTGCCGGCCATGCTCAAGCTGGAAGCTGCGGCGCAGGCCGTGGCCCTGACCAGCGCCGAACATCAGCAGGCCGTGCAGGCCTTTGCCCGCAAGGAACCGCCGCGCTACGTGTGGCCTGAGCGCTGAGGCTGCAGTACCCTCCGGGCATGGAAGATGAGAACCAGATCGAAGTCCCGCCGTCGTTCACGGCGCTGTACACGTCACCCGCCGGCCGGCTGACCGAAAAAATGCCGGTGGTGCGCGAGCGCTATGAACTCTGCGAAGACCTGGCTCAGATGCTCACAGAACAGGCCGGCGTGCTGCAGTTCAAAACAGGCCGCGCCGAAACCGAGGTGCTGCAGACCCTGCGTACCGGATTGACCGGCCCCGATGCCGTGGTCAGCGCAGACGAGGCACAGTGGGTGGTGACGCGGCTGGCGGAACTGCTGGGCTGGGGTTGAACATTCAGGCCGGGGCGCAGCAGGAGTCGCGCACCATCAGCACTGGCGCCATCACCTCGGTATGCGCCCCCGTCACGATGCCGCCGATACGTGCCAGCACGAGCCGCACTGCGGCATCGCCCATGGCGGCCACGGGCTGGGCCACAGTGGTCAGGCGCGGCCGGAAGGCATTGGCCCAGGCGAAATCGTCAATGCTCACCACCGAGACTTCGCGCGGGCAATCCAGGCGCGCGTCCGCAATGGCGCGCATCACGCCCATGGCGATGAGGTTGTTGGCCGCGAAGATGGCCGTGGGCCGCGCAGGCGCCGCCAGCAGTTCGCAGGCGGCCTCGTAGGCCGGCTCCTCGCGAAAGCCGGCGTCGCACACCAGTGCGTCGTCGTACGGGATCTGCGCCTCGTGCAGCGCTTCGCGGTAGCCCGCCAGTCGCTGCGCGCCTGTGCTCACGCCACCCGGTCCGCCGATCATCGCGATGCGCCGGTGCCCGAACGACACGATGTGCCGCGTGGCCTCCAGCGCGGCGCGCCGGTTGTCCAGCACCACCGTGTCCAGGCCGAACTCCGGAAACTCGCGGTCCACAAGCACCACCGGCGCCCGCAACCGGGCCAGCATTGCCGCACGGCTGGCCGACGGATGCCCGGTGGCCGCCAGGATGATGCCGTCCACGCGTTGCGTGCGCAGCAGCTCCAGGTGCTGCTCCTCACGCGCCAGGTCTTCGTCGCTGTTGCACAGCAGCACCGCATAGCCGCGCGCGTTGGCTGCACGCTCGACCGCATGGACCAGTGCCGTGAAAAAGGGGTTGGTGATATCGGCCAGGATCAGGCCGAGCAGGCCGCTGCTGCGCCCGCGCATGCTGCGCGCGGCGGCGTGCGGGGCATAGCCCAGCGCCTCGACCGCGCGGCGCACACGATCGCGGGTCTCGGCCGCCACGGTGCGCGTGCTGTTCAGCACATTTGAAACGGTGGCCACCGACACACCGGCAAGCCGCGCGACGTCGCGGATGGTGGCGGGTGCGGCGATTTCGGCGGGTTTACGCATGCGGCGCAGTTTAAACGGTTAAATCAATACAGACACACCGGCGAGGAAAAATCTTCAATGAAAGCATTTTTCTCAGTGATTTCCCTCGTAAACACTGAAAAGCTATTGCGCAGCATTTTCCCAAAATCTACATTTAAAACGTTTTACATTTACGGACAGGAAATGCGTTATCTCATTGGCCGCCTGCTGGCCACCGTGCCGGTGCTCGCACTGGTGGCGGTGCTGGTCTTCTCGCTGCTGAACCTCACGCCCGGCGACCCTGCCGTGGTGCTGGCGGGCGACTACGCCACGCCCGAGCAGATCGCCGCGATCCGCACCCAGCTGGGGCTGGACCAGCCGCTCATCCAGCGCTTCTGGGCCTGGGCTTCCCACATTGCGCGCGGCGATCTGGGCGTGTCGATCTTTTCCGGCAAACCGGTGGCCGAGCTGATCCGCCAGCGCATCGAGCCCACCCTGCTGCTCGCGCTGTTCACCGTGGTGCTGGCGGTGGCAACGGCGGTGCCACTGGGCGTGCTGGCAGCCTGGCGTGCAGGCGGCTGGCTGGACCGCTGCGTGATGAGCATCGCCGTCGCAGGGTTTTCCACGCCAGTGTTCGTCGTGGGCTATTTCCTGGTCTATGTGTTTGCGCTGACGCTCGAATGGTTCCCCACGCAGGGCTACACGCCGCTGGCGCAGGGCCTGGGCGCCTGCCTGCGCAGCCTGACGCTGCCGGCCTGCGCGCTGGCCTTTCTCTACATGGGACTGATCGCACGCGTCACCCGGGCCAGCGTGCTGGAGGTGCTGGCCGAGGACTACGTGCGCACCGCGCGTGCCAAAGGGCTGCGCCAGCCCCAGGTGCTGGCACGGCACGCACTCAAGAACGCGGCCGTGCCCATTGTTACCGTCGTGGGCCTGGGCATCGCGGCGCTGCTGGGTGGCGTGGTCGTGACCGAAACCGTTTTCAACATTCCGGGCCTGGGCCGCCTCGTCGCGGACGCCATTGCACGACGCGACTATCCCATCGTGCAGGCGCTGATCCTGCTGTTCGCCTGCGTCTATGCCCTGATGAACCTGCTGGTCGACCTGAGCTACCTGCTGTTCGACCCGCGCATCCGCTATTGATTGCCCTCAACCCATGGCCGCCGTACTCGACGATCCCCGCGCCCGCGCCGCCGCGCCAAGCGACCACGTGCCCCGCTGGCGTGCGGTGCTCGGCTGGTGCCGGCGTCACCCGCTGCTGGCATTCAGCGCGCTCGTGATGCTCACGCTCGCCCTGGTGGCGCTGCTGGCACCTTATGTCCTGCCCGACCCGCGCGGCCTGAACCCGGTGCAGCGCCTGCGCGCACCGGGCTGGGACCACTGGCTGGGCACTGACCACCTGGGCCGTTCGGTGGCCGTGCGCACGGTCTACGGCACGCGCGTATCGCTGGCCATCGGCGCGTCGGTCGCCGTTGTCGTCACGCTGATCGGCCTGACCGCGGGGCTGCTGGCGGGCTTCCTTCGCCGCTGGGACAGCGTGCTGATGCGCGTGATGGACGCGATCATGGCGATCCCCGGCGTGCTGCTGGCCATTGCATTGATGTCGCTCATGGGCTCGAACATGCGCACGGTCATCATCGCCATCGCCATCCCCGAAATTCCGCGCATGGCCCGTCTGGTGCGCAGCCTCACCCTGTCGGTGCGCGAGCAGCCCTACATCCAGGCGGCCGTTTCCAACGGCGCCAGGCTGCCGCGCCTGCTGCTGCGCCACGTGGTGCCCAACGTGATGGCGCCGGTGATGGTGCAAGCCACCTATGTGTTTGCCTCGGCGATGATCCTGGAGGCCGTGCTGTCCTTCCTGGGCGCGGGCACGCCGCCGGACATTCCGAGCTGGGGCAACATGCTGGCCGAAGGCCGCGCCCACCTGGCCCGCGCACCGTGGATCATCGGCTTTCCGGGCGCCGCCCTGGCCCTGCTGGTGCTGCTCATCAACGTCACGGGTGACGCCTGCCGCGACATCCTCGACCCCCGCCTGTCCAGGACCCTGCGATGAGCACTGCAGCCTCTTCACCCTTGCTGCAGGTCCAGGACCTGCGCCTTTCCGTGCGCGGCGACGGCGGCCGATTCCACCCGCTGGTGCGCGACCTGTCGTTCGAGGTCCACGCCGGCCAGACGCTGGCCATCGTGGGCGAAAGCGGCTGCGGCAAAAGCCTCACGGCACTGGCGATCATGGGCCTGCTGCCGCCGCGCGCCGTGCGCGTGGACGGTGGACGCATCGCGCTGGAAGGCCAGGACCTGCTGCGCCTGCCCGAACCGGCGCTGTGCGGACTGCGCGGCAACCGCATGGCCATGGTGTTCCAGGAACCCATGACTTCTCTTAACCCGGTGCTGACCATCGGCTACCAGATCGCCGAGACCGTGCGTGTGCACCGCGGCGCGGGCACCCGCGAGGCTGACCGCATCGCCATCGAGGCGCTGGAGCGCGTGCGCATTCCCGACGCGGCGCGGCGTGCGCGCATGTACCCACACCAGCTGTCCGGCGGTATGCGCCAGCGCGTGATGATCGCCATGGCCCTGGCCTGCCGGCCGCGGCTGCTGATCGCTGACGAGCCCACCACGGCGCTGGACGTCACGATCCAGGCGCAGATCCTGGCGCTGCTGGCCGAGCTGCAAAGCGAACTGGGCACGGCCATCGTGCTCATCACCCACGACCTGGGCGTGGTGGCGCAGACCGCCGACCAGGTGGTCGTTCTGTACGCCGGCAGCCGCGCCGAAGAAGGCGCGGTGACCCAGGTGTTTGATGCACCGGCACACCCCTACACGCGGGGCCTGATGGCCTCGGTGCCGCGGCGCGCGCTGCGCATGGGCGCCCAGCGGCTGGACGAAATCCCCGGCGTGGTACCCACGCCCGACCGGCTGGGCGCCGGCTGCGCCTTTGCCCCGCGCTGCCCGCGCGCGCTGGCCCGCTGCCAGGGCGAGCCGCCCGCGCTGTCCGTGCGCAGCCCCGGCCACCACATCGCCTGCTTCAACCCCGAGGAAGCCGCGTCATGAACGCCCCCCCCCTGCTGGAAGTCACCGCGCTGGCCAAGCGTTTCCCGCTGCAAGGCGGCGGCTGGTGGCGCGCCGCGCGCGAGGTCCGCGCCGTGGACGGCGTGTCTTTTCGCATCGCCCGCGGCGAAACGCTGGGCCTGGTCGGCGAAAGCGGCTGCGGCAAGTCCACCGTGGCCAATCTGGTGATGCAGCTGACCGCACCGTCGTCGGGCAGCATCCGTCTGGGCAATGAGCCCGTACGCGCCGACGGCACCGGTCGGCGCGCGGCATGGCGCCAGATGCAGATGGTGTTCCAGGACCCCTATGCATCGCTGAACCCGCGCATGCGCGCCGTGGACATCGTGGCCGAGCCGCTGGTGAAC
>CAZUJD010000195.1:0-5971 GCA_964620025.1 uncultured Ramlibacter sp.
GAAGACGAGCAGCAAAGCGTGCTGACCGCCACGGTCAATGGTTATGGCAAGCGCACCCCGATCGGTGAATACACTCGCCACGGCCGCGGTACCAAGGGCATGATCGCCATCCAGCAAAGTGAGCGCAATGGCAAGGTGGTTGCGGCCACGCTGGTCCATGCCGACGACGAGATCATGCTCATCACCGACAAGGGCGTGCTCGTGCGCACGCGCGTGAGCGAAATCCGCGAACTGGGCCGCGCCACGCAGGGCGTGACGCTGATCGGCCTGGATGAAGGTTCCAAGCTGAGCGGCCTGCAGCGCATCGTTGAGAATGATGCAGCCGCGCCCGAAAGCGACGAGCCTGACGCCACACAAGCTCCGTCCGAAAGCTGACCCCCGTCTTCCTGACCCCGGCCCATCACCTGACCAGGCGGGCCGGGCCAGTCATCCGTCCTAGTTTGCCTGGGTGAAAAACGCCATGGATCGTCCATACAACTTTTCCGCCGGCCCCGCCGCCATACCGCCCGAAGTGCTCCAGCAGGCCGCTGCCGAAATGCTGGACTGGCATGGCAGTGGCATGAGCGTAATGGAGATGAGCCACCGGGGCAAGGAATTCATCTCCATCTATGAACAGGCCGAAGCCGACCTGCGGGCACTGCTGGCAGTACCGGCGAACTTCCGCATCCTTTTCATGCAGGGCGGAGGCCTGGGCGAAAACGCCATCGTCCCGATGAACCTGTCGCGCGGTGGTGCGATCGATATCGTTGTGACCGGCAGCTGGAGCCAGAAGTCCCGCAAGGAAGCGGCCAAGTATTGCAGCCAGGTGAACACCGTGGCCAGCAATGAAGCCGACGGCCACACCACGCTGCCCGAGCCAGCCGGCTGGCAGCTTGGGAAGAACTCCAGCTACGTGCATGTATGCACCAATGAAACCATTCACGGCGTGGAGTTCCACCAGTTGCCCGACCTGAAGGCATTGGGCTGCGATGCCCCCCTGGTCATTGATTTCTCATCGCATGTGGCCTCCCGTCCGGTGGACTGGTCGCGGGTTGGCGTGGCCTTCGGCGGTGCGCAGAAAAACCTGGGGCCGGCCGGCCTGACACTGGTGGTGGTGCGCGAAGACCTGCTGGGCCAGGCGCTGTCCATTTGCCCCAGCGCATTTGACTACAAGGTTGTTGCTGACAACCAGTCGATGTACAACACCCCGCCCACGTGGGGCATCTACATCGCGGGGCTGACATTCAAGTGGCTGCAGCGCCAGGGTGGCGTCGCCGAGATGGAACGGCGCAACATCGAGAAAGCGCAACTGTTGTATGGCTTCATCGACAGCTCCGGGTTCTATGTGAACAAGGTCGCGGCCAATTGCCGCTCGCGCATGAACGTGCCGTTTTTCCTGCGGGACGAATCGCGCAATGACGCCTTCCTGACAGGAGCACGCGAGCGTGGCCTGCTGCAGCTCAAGGGGCACAAGTCGGTTGGCGGCATGCGCGCCAGCATCTACAACGCCATGCCACTGGCCGGCATACAGGCGCTGGTCGGCTACATGCGAGAATTTGAACAAAAGCACACCTGAGACTTTCGCCGACATGCCCAAAACCCTTGCGGATCTCCGCATCCAGATCGACGCCGTGGACGGCGAACTGCTCGCCCTGCTCAATCGCAGGGCGGCATTGGCCAATGAGGTCGGCGAGATCAAGCGCGCCGAGGGTTCCCCGGTGTTCCGCCCCGAGCGTGAAGCCCAGGTCATCAATGGCCTACAGGCTGCCAACCAGGGCCCCCTGAAAGCCGAGAACGTGGCCACAGTCTGGCGAGAAATCATGTCGGCCTGCCGAGCGCTGGAGGCTCCACAGCGCGTGGCCTACCTCGGCCCCAAGGGCACCTTCAGCGAGCAGGCGGCAGTACAGTTTTTTGGGTCCAGCATCCAGCACGTGCCCTGCGTGAATTTTGACGAAGTCTTTCATGCAGCCACCGCGGGCACAGCCGATTTCGGGGTGGTGCCGGTTGAAAACAACACTGAAGGTGTTGTCACCAGGTCGCTGGATCTGCTCCTGCAATCCCCTTTGCACATCGTGGGCGAAATCAGCCTGCTCGTGCGCCATCATCTGCTGCGCACATCGGATTCGCTGAATGGCATTGAGGTCGTACTGGCCCATCCGCAGGCGCTGGCGCAATGCCAGGGCTGGCTGGCCAAGCACCTGCCCAATGTGGAGCGACGCGCCGTGTCCAGCAATGCCGAAGGCGCACGGCTGGCGGCCGGCAACCCGGCCTGGGCTGGAATCGCCAGCGAGCGCGCCGGCGCCGAGTTCGGCCTGCACACTGTGGCCCATGCCATCCAGGACGATGCATTCAACCGCACCCGTTTTGCCGTGGTCTGCCTGCCGCAGACGCTGGCCGCGCCGCAGGCCTCCGGCAAGGATTGCGTGAGCCTGGTGGTGTCGGTCCCCAACAAGCCTGGCGCGGTACACGACATTCTGGTGCCCCTCAAGCAGCACGGCGTGTCCATGACGCGCTTCGAATCGCGGCCCGCCCGCTCCGGCCAATGGGAATACTATTTCTACATTGATGTGCAGGGTCATCCGTCGCAGCCGCATGTGGCCGCGGCGCTGCAGGACCTGCAATCGTTGTGCGCGTTCTACAAGGTGCTGGGCACCTACCCCATAGGCGAATGATGTTTGAACAGCTAGGTTTGATCGGTTGCGGTTTGATGGGCGGGTCGTTCGCCCTGGCGATGAAACGCGCCGGGCTGGTCAAGCGCGTTGTCGGTTACAGCAAGTCGCCATCCACCACCGAACGCGCACGCCAGATGGGCGTGATCGACGTGGAAGCGCCCTCGGCCCTCCTGGCCGTGTCAGGCGCCGACATCGTGCTGCTTGCTGTGCCGGTGTCGGCCACCGAAGCCACGCTCAAGGCCATCAAGCACCTGGTCACGGCCAATACCCTGATCATGGATGTGGGTTCGACCAAGCGCGATGTGGTGGACGCCGCACGCCGTGTGCTGGGCGTGCATGTGGCAACGTTTGTGCCGGCACACCCCGTCACGGGCAAGGAGGTGTCGGGCGTGGAGCATGCCGACCCCGATTTGTACAGCGGCAAGCAGGTCATCCTCACACCCATCGAGCGGACGCTGACGGCCAAGCTCAAGCTGGCAGTTGATCTGTGGACGGGACTGGGCTGCAAGGTCGTGCAGATGTCGCCCGAATCGCACGACGCGGCGTTTGCTTCGGTCAGCCACCTGCCACACCTGATCGCCTTCGCACTGATCAATGGCATCGCTGGCCAGCCCCATGGCAAGGACTTCCTTTCGCTGGCGGGCCCCGGGTTTCGCGACTTCACCCGCATAGCAGCCAGCGACCCCAAGGTCTGGCGCGACATCCTGCTGGCCAACCGGGAGGAGCTGCTGTCGCAGTCGCGCATCTTCCAGGAAACGCTTCAGGCCATGGAGCGCACCATCCAGAGCGGCAATGCCGACGCGCTCGAAAACCTCATCAACCAGGCCAGCACGGCCCGGGCCCACTGGCGCATGGGCGCCCATCCCAAAAAGTAATGTTCTCTACAGCGTTCCTGGACATCCCCCCTCTGGCCAGCGCGGGAGGCACTGTCACGCTGCCCGGCTCCAAGAGCATTTCCAACCGCGTGCTGTTGCTGGCCGCCCTGTGCCAGGGCACGACCGCAGTACATGACCTGCTGGACTCCGACGACACGCGCGTCATGCTGGACGCCCTGCGTGCAATGGGCTGCGGCGTGGAACAGGCCGGCAACGTACTGCGCATCACCGGCCTGGGTGGCCGGGCTCCTGCGGCTCCGGCCCGGCTCTACATGGGCAATGCAGGCACGGCCATGCGGCCGCTCACGGCAGCCCTGGCTGTACTGGGGGGTGAATTCGAACTCAGCGGCGTACCGCGCATGCATGAGCGCCCCATCGGTGACCTGGTCGATGCCCTGCGCCAGTTGGGCTGCAGCATCGAATACCTCGGCAACGAGGGCTTCCCCCCCCTGCGCATCGGCCGGCCGGCGCTGGCGTTGAACGCACCCATCCGCGTACGTGGCGACGTGTCCAGCCAGTTCCTGACCGCCCTGCTGCTGGCGTTGCCACTGGTGGCACAGCGTGACGTGGTGATTGAGGTGGTCGGCGAGCTGATCTCCCGGCCCTACATCGAAATCACCCTGAACCTGCTGACGCGCTTTGGCATTGATGTGCGGCGTGACGGCTGGGAACGTTTCACCATCCCGGCCGGCAGCACCTACCGCACACCGGGCGACATCCATGTGGAGGCCGATGCGTCATCGGCCAGCTACTTCATTGCATTGGGCGCCCTGGCGGCCGGTCAGGGCAGCATCCGGGTGCAAGGGGTTGGCGCCAACTCGATCCAGGGTGACATCCGGTTCATTGAGGCGGCCCAGGCCATGGGCGCCCGGGTCACCAGTGGACCCAACTGGCTCGAAATATCACGCGGGGCCTGGCCGCTCAAGGCCATCGACCTGGACTGCAACCACATTCCGGATGCTGCGATGACGCTGGCAGTCATGGGCATGTTTGCCGACGGCCCGACCACCCTTCGCAACATTGCGAGCTGGCGGGTCAAGGAAACCGATCGACTCGCTGCCATGGCGACGGAATGCACCAAGCTGGGCGCCAGGGTCACCGAAGGCCCGGATTGGCTGAGGGTGGAGCCGCCGCAAACATGGCGGGCGGCCAGCATCCACACATACGACGATCATCGCGTGGCCATGTGCTACGCACTTGCAGCGTTCAATGCTGACGGCGTTCCCGTCCGCATTGAAGACCCCCGCTGCGTGGGCAAGACATTTCCTGACTTTTTCGAAGCCCTTTTCAGCGTGGTCACTCCCCGCCCGGGACAGGTACCCGTCATCTGCGTGGACGGGCCAACAGCTTCCGGCAAGGGCACGCTGGCAGCATCAGTTGCCCGGCAGCTGGGCTACCACTATCTGGATTCCGGGGCGCTGTACCGCGTTACAGCCCTGGCAGCCCTGCAGGCCGGCCTGACGCTGGACGCCGGACATGAAGACGCCATTGCCGGCCTGGCGGCGCAGCTACCGTTGCGCTTTACCGGTTCACACGTTTACCTGGATGGCCAGGACGTGACCGAGGCCATTCGTACTGAAGAGGCCGGCATGAACGCCTCGCGTGTGTCGGCACTGCCCCAGGTCCGCGCAGCACTGGTGGGGTTGCAGCACGCATTCCGGCAACTGCCGGGCCTGGTGGCGGACGGCCGCGACATGGGCACCGTGATCTTCCCGGCGGCCCCACTCAAGGTGTACCTGACGGCCAGCGCCGCCCGGCGGGCCGAGCGCAGGCATAAGCAGTTGATTTCAAAGGGTTTTTCGTCTACACTTGACAGTCTTCGCCAGGATCTGGAGGCGCGCGACGCCAGGGACTCGTCCCGCAGTGCCGCTCCTTTGAAACCTGCCGCAGATGCCTTGCTGCTCGACAACTCTGACCAGACCATTGAAGAATCGGTCAACCAGGTGCTGGAATGGTGGCAAGGCAAACAGCCGTTCAGGCCCGGCCTGAATAGCTGACCGGCCCGCATCGCCCCTCTCGCGCGTCAGCGCTCCAGGCGGCGCGGTTCATCAACGTAACCCGCGGATCCATCCGCACAATTTGCCGTCCTCAGCCATAAAAACAGCCGCCCTGAAGCGATTTTGCTTTTGCGACTGGAAACCTGTGTGATCGGTCAAGGAAATTTCATGTCTGAATCTTTTGCCGCCCTGTTTGAAGAATCGCTGCAGCGCCAGGAAATGCGCGCTGGCGAGGTCATTACCGCTGAAGTCGTGCGCATCGAGCACAGCTTCGTTGTGGTCAATGCCGGACTCAAGTCCGAGGCCTATGTGCCGATCGAAGAGTTCAAGAACGACAAGGGCGAGATCGAAGTCCAGGTGGGCGACTTCGTGTCGGTGGCCATCGACGCCATCGAAAACGGCTACGGCGACACCATCCTGTCGCGCGACAAGGCCAAGCGCCTGGCTT
>CAZUJD010000196.1:0-5948 GCA_964620025.1 uncultured Ramlibacter sp.
TTGGAGGCCTGCTCTTCGGTGCGCTGGCTCAGGTCGGCGTTGCCGGTGGCAATCTGGCCCGTACCCGTTGCAATGCTTTCGCTGCCCGCGCGAACCTGGGCCACGATGTCGCGCAGCGATGTCACCATGCGACCCATGGACTGCATCAGCTGGCCAATCTCGTCGCGCCCATCGGCTGAAATGTCCACCGTCAGGTCACCGCTGGCCACAGCCTCGGCCGCCAGCTGGGCGCGCCGCACGGGCTGGACCACTGAACGGGTGATGCTCCAGGCCAGCATGATGCCGGCGACCAGGGCCAGGCCGGCGCCAATGGCCAGCGCCGTTACGCCCTGCACGGCCGCCGCGTCAGCACGCTCCAGCGTGGCCTGCATGTATTTTTCCTGATAGGTGGCCACGCGCTGCACCGATTCCTGGTAGGCCTGCGCCGCCGGGAACACCTTGGCGATCACCTCGGCACCCACGTCCTCGCCGGCTTCCTTGCGCTTGAGCAGGCCTGCGCGCATGGCCTGGTAGGCGTCGCGCTGGCGCGAGATCTCCGCAATCAGTTCCAGGGCGGCCTTGTCGTTCACCGTCAGTTCGTTCATGCGCTTCAGGCGGGCGGTCTGGGCTGTCACCACGCCGGCCATTTCATCTTTCACGCGCTTGATGACCTGGGCATCGGTGGCAAAGAAAACCACCCAGGAACGGGCGGCATTGGACTCAATGGCGCGCACCCAGCTCTGGGTCAGCACCACCAGTTCGGCGTCCTCGTTGCCCAGCCGGTCGGCAATCTTGCGCACCGTCGTCAGGCGTTCCACGCCGATGCCTGCAGCCACCAGGCTGAGCAGGATCAAGGCAGCAAAGCCAGCGGACAGGCGCTGGCCGATCTTCATGTTGCGAAACACGTTCATGGTTCTTCCTCGTGGTGCCGCCGAACCGGATATCGGCGCGAGCGGATGCTCAGACCTCCAGGCCTGCAGCATTCATATCGGCAGGCAAGGCGGAAAGTTGAACCTGATTGTTGGTCCGCAACGGCCGGCAACAAGGCTCAAGAAGCCCCTGTTCCAGCCCGCATTTCAACGCTTCACGCCGGGGCCGGCCCGGCGTCCACCACCTCGGACGCCGTGCGGAAGGCATCCACAGCCGCGGGGAAGCCGCAGTACACGCTCGCGTGCAGGAAGATTTCCTGCAGCTCGGCCGGCGTCACGCCGTTGTTCAGTGCGCCGCGCACGTGAACCTTGAGTTCATGCATCCGGCCCAGTGCCACCAGCATCGACACGGTAACGATGCTGCGGGTTTTCAGGTCGATGCCCTCGCGCTGCCAGGTGTTGCCCCAGGCATTGCGTGTCACCAGGTCCTGCAGCGGACGGGTGAAATCGGTCGCGCGGTCCAGCGCGCCCTGGACATATTCGTTGCCCAGTACGGCGCGGCGGGTGGCCAGGCCCTTGTCATAGATCGGGTCGTTCATGGGTACTCCTTGGATCGGGTCGCCCAAGGATAATCGCCCACAACACCAAGGAGACAAGCATGAGCCGCTACCCGGCCCCCGAACTGAAGGATCTGCCTGACGACATCCGCGCCAAGGTGCTGGAAGTGCAGGAAAAGGCCGGCTTCGTGCCGAACGTGTTTCTGGCATTTGCACGCCGTCCGGCTGAATGGCGGGCGTTCTTTGCGTACCACGACGCGCTGATGGTGCCCGAATCGGTGGGGCGCACCAGCCAGCTGACCAAGGGCGACCGCGAGATGATCGTCACCGCCACCAGTGCGGCCAACAACTGCCTGTACTGCGTGGTGGCACACGGCGCCATTCTGCGCATTTACGAAAAAAAGCCTCTTGTGGCCGACCAGGTTGCGGTGAACTACCGCAAGGCCGACATCACGCCGCGCCAGCGCGCCATGCTGGACTTTGCCATGAAGGTCTGCCTGCATTCGGATGACATCAGCGACGCCGATTTTGCGCCGCTGCATGCCCACGGCCTTGATGACGAGGACATCTGGGACATCGCCGCCATCACTGCGTTTTTCGGGCTGTCCAACCGCATGGCCAGCTTCAGCAACATGATGCCCAATCCGGAGTTTTACCTGATGGGCCGCGTGCCCAAGGCCAAAAGCTGAATCCGGCGGCACGGTTGTTGCGTACCAGCCAGATGGACCTGGTACCCGAAACCCTGCAAACCGCGTCCGGCCCCGCTGAAGATCCGCGGCGCTGGCTGGTCAACACGCCCCTGCTGCAGTTTGACCACCCCAAAATCAGGCTGCTGGCCAAACGGCTGACCCAGCTCAAGGGCGGCCAGCGCGAAAAGGCACTGGCCTGCTTTGCCCATGTGCGTTCACTGCCTTTTGGCTGCATTGCCGACAGCACAGGCACCTCGGCCATCGCGGTGCTGCGACACGGCAAGGGCGACTGCCATTCCAAGAGCACATTGCTGGTGGCGCTGCTGCGCGCGCTGGGTATCCCGTCGCGCATGCGCTTTGTCACGCTGAAGGCCGATTTCCTCTACGGCATCATCGACACCGGCAACCAGCCGCTGGAACACGCCTATGTGGAGGTACTGCTGGACGGCGCCTGGCAAGCCGTGGACAGCCATGTGGTGGACGTGCGGTTGGCCGTGGCGGCCAAGGCCCGGCTGGCCATGGAAGGCCGCACGCTCGGTTATGGCATGCATGTGCACGGCGCCACGACCTGGGACGGGCGCAGCAATTCCTTCGGCCAGTTCCATGACAGTGACCCGGCCAGCCTGCCATTGCAGGACTGGGGGGTATACGACGACCCCTACCAGTTCTATTCGTCCGTGCCGCACGTGCGGGAACGGCTGAGCTGGTCCACCCGCATCAAGTGGCTGGTGGGCTCGCGGGTGGTCAACCGCAAGGTCAACGAACTGCGCACCAACCCGGGACGCCCCGGTACGTCGCGCCTGGCGGTGGCAGAGCGGGCGGCCGCCAGGGCGCGCAAGTCGGCCTGAGCAGCGCCGCCTATTCGAGGTGCCGGCGCATCCAGTCGGGCAAGGGCGCCGATTTCTGTGCGGGAAAGTTCACCCAGATGGTGGTGGCGCCGCCGGCGGCGTAGATCACATCGGGGTCGTCCGTGCGCGACATGGTGCCCCAGCTCTCGAACGTGCTGCGGGCCGGGTCGCTCACGTACATCCTCACCAGGACGTCTCCCGGGTATTCCAGCTGCTTGTAGAAGTTGCAGAACGCATTGACGATCACCGGGCCTTCACCCTGGGGGTCGGGCTGGCAGCCAATGGAGCGCATCCAGTCAATTCGCACGGTTTCCAGGTAGCGGAAGTACGTGGTGTTGTTCACGTGGTTCATCGCGTCCATGTCGCCCCAGCGGATGGGGATGGACATCTCATAGACCAGCTTTTTCTTCTCGGGCAGTTCGATTTTCATTGGTGTGCCTTGATGGATGCGAGGATGCCGAAGGTGAAAAGGACGCAGGCCACGGCCTGCGCCATCGTGGGCCAGTGGCCGTCCCATGCGAACGAATACAGCAGGGCAAACAGGGTCTCGCTGACGATGAGCTGGCCGCACAGGCTGGCTGACAGCCGCTGGCTGGCCACGTTCCACAGGATGGTGGCCAGCCATGCCGAGCCAAACCCCGTTGCCGCGCACAGCACCCCAAAGCCGGCCAACCCCGGCGTGGCGGCCAATGTGGCCACGGGCGAACCGGCCACCAGCCACAGCAGCAAGGCACCTGCGCCGGTGGCCACACCCAGCCAGTTGGCCCAGTCGGTGGCGTTGACCTCGGGATGACGCTTGAGCCAGGCGGAGTTGAGGATGGCAAAGGCCGTCCAGCACACCAGCGACACCACCGCCAGCGCAATGCCGCGCCAGTAATGCGCCGGCGCCGGTGCGCTGGCATCACCATGGGGGGCCCCCATCATCAACGCCAGCCCGGCCGCCGTGAGCACCAGGCCCGGCACCAGCGCGGCCCAGCGCAGGTGCTGCGGCTTGCCCAGCAGCATGACCCACAGCGGAATGGTGCCGATGATCAGCGTGGGCACCTCGGTGCCGGCGTCGCGGATGGCCAGCACCAGCAGCAGGTAGTAGCCGGTAAAGCCCAGCACGCTCAGTGCGATGGCCGCCAGCGCCTGCGCAGGCGTGGGCCACCTGCGGGTGCGCAGGCCCACGAGCATGACCAGGACAGCCACCGCGCCATAAGCCAGGAAACGCCCGGCGGTCAGGTCCACCGACGGGAAGCCGGAAACCATGCGCGGCGCAACGAACACCACGCCCCACAGCGCACCCGCTGCAAGGCCGGCCAGTATGCCGGTCAGCATCTCAAGGCGTGATCATCCGGTGACGGGCCGCCGCAGGCCGGCTGCGGCCATCCGGAGTGACAGCAAGCCACATTCAGACCCCGAAGCCATCGTCCGCCGCAATGACCGCACCATTGATGAAATGGCTCTGCCCGCTGGCCAGCAGCACGATCAGGGCGTCCAGGTCCTGCGGCTGGCCCACACGCTTGCGCGGCAGCATCTGCACCAGCTTCTGGCCCTGTTCGGTCTGCCAGTGATGATGGTTGATTTCGGTGTCGATGTAGCCCGGGCAGATGGCATTCACGTTGATGCCAAAGCGGCCCCATTCCAGGGCCATGGCCTTGGTCATCTGCACCACAGCGGCCTTGCTCATGCAGTAAGCACCGATCTGCGGCAGCACCTTCAGCCCGGCCATGGACGCGATGTTGATGATGCGACCGCCGGTATAGGTGCCCGGCGCCGCGCCACGGGCGCGGGCCAGCATGCGTTTGCCGACCTCCTGGGCCACAAAGAAAGCGCCCTTGACGTTGGTGTCGAAGATGAAGTCGTAGTCGTCTTCCTCCACGTCCTGGATGCGTTGCGTGGTGCTGACGCCGGAGTTGTTGACCAGGATGTCGATGGCGCCAACCTCGGTCTCGGCATGGGCCACGGCGGACTTGATGCTGGCCAGGTCGGTCACATCCAGCGCCAGCACATGGGCATCGCCCCCCTCGCCTTCGATCTGCGCACGCAGCTCCTTGAGTTTTTCCACCCGCCGGCTGGCCAGCACCACGGCTGCGCCGGCGCGCGACAGGGTTTTGGCAAACTGGGCACCCAGCCCGCTGGACGCGCCTGTCACAAAGGCTACGCGGCCCGAAAGATCCATGCTGTAAGCCACGCTAGAGTCTCCTGTCTGGATTCAAATAAGAACGATCGTTCGATTTTGCACCGGCGCCGCCTAGAATGCAGTCCATCCGGAGACATGCCGCCGTGCGGTGCTCCACCCGCCTTTCAAACCATTATCAATCAGCGAGACCCTCATGACCCACGATGAAATCCTTGCCCAGTACGGCCCCCGCGAAGCCATGGAATACGACGTGGTGGTGGTCGGCGGCGGCCCCGGTGGCCTGGCCACGGCGATCCGCCTGAAACAGCTGGCTGCCAGCAAGGGCACCGACGTGTCGGTCGTGGTGCTGGAAAAGGGCTCGGAGCCCGGCGCGCACATCCTGTCGGGCGCCATCATGGACCCGCGTGCGCTGACCGAACTCATCCCCGACTGGAAAGCCAAGGGTGCGCCGCTGAACCAGCCGGTGACTGACGACGCCATGATCTTCCTGGGCGAAAACTCGTCGTTGCGCGTGCCCAACTTCATGCTGCCGCCGCCGCTGCACAACCACGGCAACTATGTCATCAGCCTGGGCAACGTCGTCAAATGGATGGCCCAGCAGGCCGAAGGCCTGGGTGTGGAGATCTTCCCCGGCTTTGCCGCTGCCGCGTGGCCACCGGCAACATGGGCGTGGGCAAGGACGGCGAACCGACCGAGAACTTCCAGCTGGGCATGGAGCTGCATGCCAAATACACCGTGTTCGCCGAAGGTGCGCGCGGCCACCTGGGCCGCCAGGTGATCGAACGCTACAAGCTCAGCGAGGGCCGTGACCCGCAAAGCTTTGCCATCGGCATCAAGGAGCTGTGGGAAATCGACCCGGCGCGTCACCAGCCGGGCTTTGT
>CAZUJD010000197.1:0-5872 GCA_964620025.1 uncultured Ramlibacter sp.
GGGTTGAGGTTGCAGCCGATGAAGCCCAGCTCCTTCACGCAGCGCTCCAGCTCGGGGATGCAGTTTTTCGGCGCCACGCCCGGGCTTTGCGGCAGCTGGCATACGGGCGCAAAGTTCTTCGGGTACAGCTGGCAAACCCGGTAGATGAGGTCGTTGCACAGCGTGGTCCAGGCCATGCTGGTCCTTTCGTCGCCGATGTGGTGGCCCATGCCCACCGCGCGCGGCGAGAAAATTGTCAGGTCCGTACCTCGCTCGCGTTGCAGCTTCAGCTGCGCGCCTTCCACCGCCTCGCGCAGCTGGTCGTCGGTGAACGTGGGCACAGGCAGCAGGTGGGCCGGTTCGCCGCATTCGCATCTGGCGACCTGCAGGCGGCGGTAGTCGTCCAGCTGTTTGGGGGCCGTGGTGAAGTGGCCGTGGCAGTCAATGATCATGGTGTGTGTCCTCGTGGATTCAGATACGTGCCTGCGGCTTGAGCGCCGGGTACAGGGATTCGGATGTCTTGTGGAAGATCCATTCGCGGTCTTCGCTGCTGGCAAAAGCCATGGCGGCCTGCGAGTCGGCCAGCAGTGCCTTCAGCGTGCCGGCGTTGGCCGGGAAGTTGGAACCCCAGGCAATGCGCTTGGCGCCGAATTCCGCCAGCACGCGCGGGAAGAAGGTGTCCGGCGTCGCCTTGCCTTTTTTTGCGCCATTGACGATCACCGGTGTGTACTTCAGGTAGATGTTCGGGTATCTGGCCAGCCGCAGCAGGCCGTCGATTTCGTGGTAGGGCGGGCCGTCATCCAGCGGCAGGTTCAGGAAGTGGTCGATGATGATGCGGGTGCGCGGGTAGCGGTCCAGCAGCACTTGCAGCATCGGCAGGCCGGCAGAACGCATCTGCACGCACACGGGGATCCCCAGCTCGGTGGCCGCATCCCAGCCGGCAAAGGTCCTGGGGTCGGCCAGCCAGTCAGCCTGGCCAGCCATGGTGCTGCCGGCGGTGAACAGGCGCAGGCCGGTCAGCTTTTGCGACACCCAGTAGCGGATGCGTTCGGCCGCGTCACCAGCGAGCATGTCCACACTGAAGACACCGGTAAAGCGTTCCGGGTGGGCCGCCACGGCTTCGGCTACATACGAATTGTTGAAACCGTAGCAGGTGGACGCCTGCACGATGGCCGCACCGGCCACACCGGCATCGTCCATCGCGGCCAGCAGCTGCTCGGTGGTGGTGGGCCTGTCTTGCGACCAGGTGGAGGGGTTGCCACCCAGCGGCGCACGCGGGTACTTCACCGTGTCGGTGGAAATGATGTGGGGATGGATGTCCAGGACTCTGCTTGTCATGCGGTTTTCTCGTTGCAATGGTTGATCTGTCTCAGGGCAGGGGCACCGGCAGGGTGGGCTCCTTGCTGTCGGGTATCTGCATGTCCACCACCGCCAGCATGGCGGCGGTGTTGGCGTACGTGCCCATCAGCACCACCAGGTCAATGAGCTGGCGCGCGCCATAGCGCGCCTTCAGCCGGGCAAATGTTTCGGGCGCCACCTTGCGGCTGCGCCACAGCTCGCGTGCCAGGCCAATGACCAGTGCGGCTTCTTCGTCCAGGCCGTCAGTGCTGCACCGGAATTTGATGGCCTCCACCACGGCGGGCGAGACGCCTTCTTTCAGCGCCACGTCTTCATGGGCCACCCATTCAAACTGGCTGTCCATTTCGCGCGCGGTCGCCAGAATGGCGATTTCGCGCACCTGGGCGCTCAGCCCGGCCTCGAACCGCAGGTAGCTGTTCAACGCCGACAGGTGCGGCGCCACGCCGGGGCTGTGCAGCTGGATGCCGGCCGGCCCCTGCAGGCCGGCAATGATGCCCGGGCGGCTCGCGCGGTCAAAGGCCTGGCGGCCGGCTTCGTCCAGGCTGTCGCGGGCGGGCAGCGGCAGGCGGCAGCGGGAAACAGGATCGATATCGGGGGGTAGCTGTCGTTGCGTCATGAAATGCTCCGGATTCAGTTCAGTGTGTCGCGTGTGGCCAGCGGGCGAAACAGCCGGCGCCAGGCCAGCGCGACGCCGATCGTGCCCAGCCCGCCGAGGACCACCGAGGCCACCGGGCCGAACGCCGCAGCGGTCACGCCCGACTCAAATTCGCCCAGCTGGTTGCTGGCACCAATGAACAGCGTATTGACCGCCGCCACACGTCCGCGCATGGTGTCAGGTGTTTCCAGCTGCACCAGCGTCTGGCGGATCACCACGCTCACCATGTCGGCGCCGCCAGCCACGGCGAGCACGCCCAGTGAAAGCCAGAACGAACTGGACAGGCCAAACACCACCATGGCCGCGCCATAGACAGCCACGGCCATCAGCAGCCTGGGGCCCACGCGCCGGGCCATCGGCCAGCGCGCCAGCGCCAGTCCCACCAGCAGCGCACCGACCGCCGGCGCGCTTCGCAGCAGGCCCAGGCCCTGCGGGCCCACGTGAAGGATTTCCTTGGCAAACACCGGCAGCAGTGCGGTGGCGCCGCCCAGCAGCACGGCAAACAGGTCCAGTGACACCGCCCCCAGCAGCTGCGGCTGGGTCCAGATGAAACGCAGCCCCGCCAGCAGGGTGCGGGGCGTGACCGGCTCGCGCGGCGGCGCCACGTGCTCATAGCGCACCAGCAGGCACATGACGCTGGCCAGGCAGAACAGTGCCGCGCAGGTGGAGTACACCGCGCCCACACCGGCCATGAACACCACGCCCCCCAGGGCCGGACCGCCGATGACCGACGCCTGCAGGCCCGACGAGCTGAAAGCCATGGCACGCGACAGCAGTGCCGGTGGCACCAGGGTCGGCACCAGCGCCTGCTGCGCCGACATCTGGAACGGGCGCAGCCCGCCCAGCAGCACCGAGATGCCCAGCAGCAGTTCGCGGCTGGCTGCTCCTTGTATTGAGGCCGCCGCCATCAGCAGCGCCACACCAGACTGGACCGCCAGGCACAGGGCCACGAGGCGGCCGCGGTGGTAGCGGTCGGCCACATGGCCGGCGGCCAGCGTGGTCAGCACGGCCGGCGCAAACTGGCACAGGCCCACCAGGCCGAGGTCCCAGGCACTGCCGGTCAGGTCGTACATGTGCCAGCCCAGCGCCAGCATCAGCATCTGCGAACCGGTGTTGCCCGCCATGCGGGCAGACCAGAAACGCACGAAGGAGCCGTGCCGCAGCAGCTCGCGCATCTTTACTGCAGCGGGATGCCGGCCTTGTCGATCACGGCCTTCCACTTGGCCATGTCCTGGCTGATGCGCTGGGCCATCTGTTCGGGCGTGCTGGACACCGCCAGGTAGCCCATGGCCTGCAGGGGTTCACGCACGTCGGGCGAGTCGACCGCGGCCTGGATCTCGCGGGCCAAACGGTCCACGATCGGCTGTGGCGTGCCGGCGTGCACGGCGAGGCCTGCCCATGATGCCGCCTCGAAGCCGGGCACACCGCTTTCGGCCACGGTGGGCACATCAGGCAGACCGGGAAAGCGCTTGCCCGCCGCCACGGCGAGGGCCCGCACCGATTTGCCGGTGATCTGCCCCAGGATGGGCGGCACGATTTCCACCGCCACCTGGATGTCCTTGGTACGCAGGCCCGAGATCATTTCGGCGCTGGATTTGTACGGCACGATGGTCGCATCCACCGCGGCCATGGACTTGAACATTTCCGCCGCCAGGTGCTGGGTGCTGCCCACGCGCGCGCTGCCGATGCTGAGCTTGCCGGGGTTGCCGCGCGCCCAGGCCAGCAGCTCGTTCAGCGACTTGAAGGTACCGTCGCTTGCGGTGATGAACGCCAGGTCGAACAGCGCCAGCGTGGACACCGGCCGGAAGTCGCGCTGCAGGTTGTAAGGCAGGTTCTTGAACAGCACCGACGACAGTGTCATGCCGTTGCCGGTCAACAGCATCGTGTGGCCATCCGGCGCGCCACGGGTGATCACCTGCGCTGCGCCCACCGCGCCGGCACCGGGGCGGTTCTCCACCACCACCTGCTGACCGATGCTTTGCGACATCTTCTGCGCCACGCGGCGCGAAATGATGTCACCGGCGCCGCCGGGCGCAAAGGCGACCAGCAGCGTGATGGGCCTGGACGGGAAGGCCTGCGCCCGGGCCAGGCCGGGCAGGCCCGCGCCGGCGGGCAGGGCCAGCGCCGCGCCGCAGCGCAGCAGCGCCCGCCGCCCCAGCAAACCCTCGTTCATTGTTTCAACCCGTGCCATCAGAAGTCGTGGTTGAAGCCGATTTCAAAGCCGCGCGAGCTGACGCCAGCCACTGCGGTCGCCGGCGATCCGGGCACCACGAAACGGGCGTTGCCCTTGTTCTTCATGCTGGCGAAAGTGGTGTACAGGCGCGAACGCTTGGACAGCTTGTAGACGTAGCCGACCGCGTACTGGTTGGTCTGATCGTTGCCAATCGACGTGGCGCCCACGGCGCCGTCCATGTCGGCGCGGTTCCACGAGAACTTGAACTCCGAGTTGGCACCGAACGGCACCACAGCGGCCAGCAGGTAGTTGTTCTGGCGCGCATTCAGGTATTCGAACCGGCGCACGCCGCCGGACAGCTTGACCACGGGATGGTCGTACGAAGCGGCCACCGCCGTGTCGCGGAAGGTGTTGCCGGCCGTACGGTCGTTGCGCGTGCGGAAAGTTGCGGCCGACACAAAGACCGGGCCAACCGTCACACCCAGGCGGCCGCCATAGGACTTGTGCTGGTCGTTGGCCGACGTGCCGTTTTCACCCAGGTTCTGCACCAGGCCGCCCTCCAGGCCCCAGGCATTGCGCGGCAGGAAGTAGGCCACGCCGTTGTTCGCGCGCTGGATGGTGTTGGGGTTGGCTGCAAACGCGGACGTGACGGGCGTGTTGCCCGTGGCGCTGAGCGAGAACAGCTGCACCGCGCCAATGCCCACGTAGCCGAATGGGTCGAAACGTGCCCAGTTGGAATGGGTGGGCGTGTAGTCGCGGCCCAGGCGCAGTTCACCCCATTCACGGCTGGCCAGGCTGACCGTGGAACGGCGCTGGAAGCCGCCGGGCGTGGCCAGGCCGGTGTCCACGTTCAGGAAGGACTCCAGCCAGAACGAGGCACTCAGGCCGCCGCCCAGGTCTTCGTTGCCGCGAAAGCCGAACCGCGTGCTCGAGTAGGCGCCGCTGGCCAGCTGGGTGTTGGTGATGCCATTGGCGCTGGTGTGGCGCAAGGCAGCGTCAGCCACGCCAAAAATGGTGACAGACGAGGACTGGGCGCTGGCAGCGCCGGCCAGCGTGGCCAGGCCCAGGGCGATACAGGTGGGGATGATTCGCAGGGTGTGCTTCATGGGTTCTGATGGCGCGGCACAGGGCGGTGGTTGCCCTGCGTCGCCCCTTGTCTCCGGTTGGTTGAGGACGCTGGTGGATACCGGTGCTGGGTGATTCGCACCTTGGACCCGAACTGTGCCTGCGCAAGCGCCCTTCCGTCCATTGAGTAATGCTTCCGCCGGGTTGAAGAAATGGTTAACTCGCCCCCGGGGCAACCCCTATGGCCGGTTGTTCTTAACTGCTTGCTCAACGGGGCGGAAGCATTACTCAATAGACCGACAGGTGCACCGCGTGCCAGTATCCGCCCCGTAATTCACGGCATGCATTCGCCGCAACACGGAGACAAGCTTTCATGACCCTCATGCCCTTCAAGCCGGGGCTGCGCGCCGCCGCGCTCCTGCTGGCGGCCTTTTGCACCGCCGCGTCAGCACAGACATTTCCCGGCAAACCCATCAAGATGTTGCTGCCCTATGGCGCAGGTGGCATTGGCGACCTGACCGCCCGTGTGATCGCCCAGAAGATGAGCGAGAACATGGGCCAGCAGGTGGTCATCGACAACCGCGCCGGCGCGGGCGGCGTACAGGCCTTCACCGGTGCGCTGCAGGCCCCGGCTGACGGCT